>JBCDHL010000236.1:0-4378 GCA_038750095.1 Chlamydiota bacterium | reverse complement strand
TTCAAAGGAATGTTTTTCAACGGATGTAAACTTCTTAATTTCACTATTAAAAAAACTCAGTTCATCATTTAGAATTTTTAGATGTTTTTTGAGCTCATTCTCCACAGGCGTGTCTTGTTTATCAGAATAATTAGAGCTTAATACTCCTAAGCCTCTCACAATATTTTCTATTTGAATTGATATCTGTTTTAAATCGTTCAAGGAGGGGGTTATTATCTCAGTCTTAATTTTTGTAATAATACTGTCGATGAAAATTCGATAAGCAGTAATTTCTTTATATAAAGTTTTGGTTGCGGAGTAAACAGTTGGTATCAGCGGAGAGACCCAAGCTCCATGAGCAAAACCTCTTGTCCATGGGGTTACAGGCAAATCGCTTTCTTGCTTAAACTCAGCATTCCAGCTTACGTTTAATGATAGAAACTGACCTTCTTGGATCTCTTTTATTTTGTTTGCCCATGGTTCATAATTTTGGATTTCTTGAGTTAAACTTTGATTGTGACTACCTGAAGGGTCCATTTAGAATCTCCTATAGATTTAGCAAATTTAAATATTTGCAGAATTGACTAATACCGATGGTGTTTCGAAATTTGAAATACAAATCAGTTGCTTATCAAGGTGTTGAGTTCTTCCAGCAGTTCGCTTATTGCAAACTTTTGCTTTTTTGATAACCTTAATTTACGGCGAGTGATGGATGAGGATAGTTTTTTAAGGGTGTTGATCACTGTCTCACCATTATTTTTGTTTCTTTTGTCACTTTCATCTAGAGGGAATAGTTCCCGGATAATGCAAAGAAGTTCATGCTTTGTTTCCCCTTCATAGTTTTCAACAATTTTTTGTTTTTTACTTAAAGGACCCTCTCTGCTTGCTAGGGTGTAAATGGCTTGACGAGGCATCTGCTCGATTTGAGGTCGCAACTTGGCGGGCATAGCCGTCACGAATTCATAGTATTGTAAAAAATTGTAAGGAGTTTGACGATTTCCATAGGTTGTGATTAGCCACGCTGTAAATGCCCCTTCCTGATACTTCTTTAGGATTTGTTGCGCTTTTTTTATACGCTCTCCATGTAAGATGACTGCTTGATTTGTAATGGCTTTGACTTCTGAAGTTAAAGAAATGAGTGACTTTAGATCATTGGAGATATTTTGGCTTTTCTTACAGTAGTCTAGAAGGATACTTTCGATCGTCTGTTTTTCATGGTCATTGAGTTCTGTTATACTAAAGACACCAGAAAAACTGGTTAGATTACCAGTCGCAGACCGTTTGGACATCTTTTCCATTTTTGTCGATTTTTCTTTCTTCTTAAGTCGCTCTTGGAGAAGTTTGTTGACATTACCCATTGTATACCGCTCCCATGCTCAGGTTTACTTTGCGTGTTGTTTTAAACGCTTGAGGATTTGTTTGGTGACATTGCGGTAATCTTCAGCTGCTCGTGTTTTTGGAGAAGTTTCAAATACCGGTACTCCATAAATTGAAGCTTCAGATACGTTGATATCACGTCGTACTTTTATATCAATTGCTTTTTCAGGAAAAGTTGACTGAACGACCTCTAAAAATGCTGTGTTACTTTTTCCTCTAGAGTTCCAAAAAGAAAGAAGAACCCCTACGACATTAAGTGGGTGACGCTGATCAATACTTTCAATAAACTGGGATAACCGCTCTAGTCCTTTGACACTGTAAAACTCTGGTGTGGCACATACAAGAGTGTGATTTGCAGCTATCAACGCTGATTCTGTTAGCCAACAGAGTGACGGTGGAGTGTCGATGATGATAAAGTCATAATCGGCATCTTTAAGAATATCACGAAGACGTTCGTGTGAATAGCGGTCACTTGCAAGGTTGTCAGTCACTTCAACACGTTCGAGCCAAGTATCGGCAGGAACAATATCTAAATTTTTATGTTTAGTAGATAATATCACTTCCTTGAGAGATTTTTTCCCTTGAAGGACCGGTGCCATACTGTCATACTCGTCGGGATCAAATCCTAGCCCTGTTGTTAAGTTTGCTTGAGCATCAAAATCGATCAGCAAAACTTTTTTCCGGTGAAATCTCGCTAAAGCGGCTCCTAAGTGTATCGCTGATGAGGTTTTTGCTGTTCCTCCCTTAAAGCTGCTGATGGCTATTGTTTGGCGGTTTGTCATGGCTGCCTCTACATAAATTTTGCAAATTGATTCTGTATACCGATCGTGATTCAAAATTTGGAATTTTGGCTTTGAAAAAGCTAAATTTTGAAACACGATCGGTATGGATCAAATGTACTCTATTCTTTGGTTTCTTTGGAAGAATAAGGTGAGGTCAAACTTCGCTCTTTTCTTTCCTTATTGATACTTTGTAAGAAATCATCGAAGTTTAATTCGCCGTGGACGATATTATCACGTGTTCGTAAGTTGATCGTCTTGTGCTCGACCTCACGATCGCCAATGGTGATCATATAGTTTACTTGATCGAGTTGTGCAGAGCGAACTTTCTTACTAACAGATTCTTGTGAGTCGTCGACTTCAACCGGATACCCTTCTTCTTTCAATAGCTTAGCAATTTCACGGGCAAATGGCTCATGCCTATCAGCAACAGTGATTAGACGAACGGGTCTTGGACTGATCCATAAGGGGAACTTTCCTCCAAAATGTTCGATGATAATCCCAAAAAATCGTTCTACGGAGCCAAACAAGGCTCTATGGATCATGACTGGACGTTTTCTTGTGCCGTCGGCTGCTGTATATTCGAGTTCAAAGCGCTCAGGAAGGGCCATGTCGAGTTGTACTGTTCCGCATTGCCATGTACGGCCTAGGGCGTCGAGGATGTGAAAGTCTATTTTGGGACCATAGAAAGCGCCGTCACCTTCATTTATTCTGTACTGATGTCCCCAAGCGTCCAGCGCTCCTTGTAAACCTTTTGTGGCGATTTCCCACTCTTCGTCAGAGCCAATGGTCTGTTTATCGGGTCTTGTTGACAGCTCCAATCGGTAACTCAGTCCAAATGTCGAATAAATTTCGTCTGCCAAGCGAAGAATACTGAGTATCTCCTCTTGGATATCATCAGGCTTCATGAATACGTGTGCATCATCTTGGTGGAAGCTTCTGCAACGAAAGAGGCCTGATAAAGCTCCCGATGGTTCGTTGCGGTGTACATTACCGATTTCTGCAACACGTAGCGGAAGCTCCCTGTAACTGTGAACATTGGTTTTATAGTAGAGCATTCCACCTGGGCAGTTCATCGGTTTGATGGCGAAATCACGTTTTTCAATTTGTGAGGTGTACATATTCTCACGGTAGTTTTCCCAGTGCCCCGATAACTCCCACAACTCTCTTGTCATCATTGTTGGTGTTTTAATTTCAACGTAATCATTTTTTTCGAGCAGAGATGTAATGAAGTGGATGAGCTGCTTCCAGATGATCATTCCTTTGGGGTGGATAAAAGGCATGCCGGGAGCTTCTTCTTTCAGAGAAAAAAGATCGAGGCGGGGACCAAGAACTTTATGGTCGCGTTTTTTTGCTTCCTCGAGCATATGTAAATAAGCTTTGAGCTGCTTACGGTCTGGGTAGGTAATAGCATAAATACGTGTAAGCATTTCTTTTTCCGAGTCACCACGCCAGTAAGCTCCTGAGGTTTTTAAAACCTTCAAGGCTTTGACTTTTCCTAAACTAAATAGGTGTGGGCCTCGGCATAAGTCAAAAAATTCTCCTTGTCGATATCCACTAAATTCTTCACTTTCATCAAAACTATTGATGAGTTCTACTTTATATATATTGTCTTTGAAAGCTTTGAGTGCTTCCTCTTTTGATGCAAAAACTTCTCTTTCAGATTTATAATTTTCTTTAACAATTGCTAGCATTTCCTTTTCTATTTTAGGAAAGTCTTCATCGGAGATTGTCAGATTGGCGAAATCGTAGTAAAAACCATTTTGTATAGGAGGACCAATAGTCGGCTTGGCATCTGGCCATAACCTAAGAACTGCTTGTGCAAGGATATGTGCTGAAGTGTGCCAGAATACCTCTCTACCTTCTGGGTCGTCGAAATTCCAAAAAATCACTTCATCACCATCACTTAGTGTGGTTGTAATATCGCATGTTTTTCCGTTTACACAAGCGGCAACCGCTTGATCGGGAGCGTTGAGTTTTAAGAGGTCGATGAGGTCTTTAGCTGTACTTCCATCGGTGAGCTCCACAGAGGAACCGTCTCTCAGTTTAACATACATTGATAAGGGCATCCTATTTTGAGGTTTTTTTAGCTCCTTATTGTATAAGGTTTTCCATATTATCACAATTTTTTTTGGGTATATATCGATCGTGTTTCAAAATTTGGAATTTTGGCTTTGAGAAAGCTAAATTTTTAAACACGATCGGTATATATTTAAAATTAACTATTTGTGTTTCTCATTGAG
>JBCDHL010000235.1:0-4378 GCA_038750095.1 Chlamydiota bacterium | reverse complement strand
AGCCCATCTCAACGAAAACCAGAGAAATAAACGAACGATCATCCGTCGCCTCTCTTCGTTACGATCTTTTTTTAAGTACTGTTTTTGTAATCAGTTAATCGCCGCAAATCCAATTGAAGACATCGAAAGTCCCAAAATTGAGAAAAAAGTTCCCGTATCCCTCTCTTATGAGCAGCTGCAAAAACTCTTCGATCAACCAGATACAGCCACTCTCCTTGGTTTTCGTGACCGGACTATAATGGAACTTTTTTACAGCTCAGGCCTTCGTGTCAGTGAACTTGTGGCGTTAAACCGTAAAGACTTCGACCATAAGAACCTCCTCCTTAAATTAAAAGGAAAAGGAAAAAAAGAGCGTATTGTTCCAATTACAAAAAATGCGTGTGAGTGGATACAATCCTACCTCGAGCATGCAGAGAGGTACCAGGAAATTCATGGCCACATGGCGCAAGTAGATGATAATGCGATCTTCTTAAATCGCCTAGGAACTCGACTTACCTCTCGATCTGTGGATCGTAATTTTGATAAATGCCTCACTGCCAGTGGGCTTGCCGGTACTGTCACCCCTCACACTATTCGGCACACAATCGCCACTCATTGGCTAGAGAACGGGATGGACCTTAAAACCATCCAAGTTCTTCTCGGCCATACATCCTTAGCAACTACGACGATTTATACTCAGGTTTCAGGTAAACTGAAGAAAAAAGTTTACGATGAAGCGCACCCGAGAGCTTAATATTTCTTCAAGATTCCCTCTTGAAGAGAGCATCTTTTTCTGTTACAATATATGCAAATTTTGAACTAAAGGATCATATAAAATGGCAGCCAAAGATCAACTTTCACTAAGTATCTCCCTTGACAATATTTCGAAAAACTTCGGAACAAAAATATTATTTGAAGATGTTAACATCGCATTCAATCAAGGCAACCGCTATGGATTGACAGGGCCTAATGGCGCTGGTAAATCGACACTCATGCGTATTATCATGGGCCAAGAAGACCCTACAACCGGACATGTTAACCTTCCGGAAAGAGTCGGTATCCTTAAACAGAATATTCATGATTTCGAGGAATACACCGTTATTGATGTAGTGATCATGGGGAATGAGCGCCTATGGGAGGCCATGCAAGAACGAGATGCTCTCTACTTAGTCGACATGACCGATGAAGTAGGTATGCGTCTTGGTGACCTAGAAGGAATCATTGCCGAGGAGAATGGTTACACCGCTGATTCAGAAGCTGAAATGTTGCTCGCTGGTATGGGGATACCTGATGAGTACTACAACCTCAAAATGAACCAAATCCCAACAGATATTCAGTTTCGTGTTCTTCTATGCCAATCCTTGTTTGGTGATCCCCAAGCGCTACTTCTCGACGAACCTACTAACCACCTCGATATGGAATCGATTGGCTGGTTAGAAGAATTCTTACACAATTATCGCGGTGTTCTTATTGTAACAAGTCACGACCGCCACTTCCTAAATGCTGTCACAACACACATCGCTGATATCGATTACGAGACCATAATCATGTACCCGGGTAACTACGATGATATGGTGACAGCAAAATCGAGCATCCGACAACGTGCCGTTCAAGATGCAAAATCTAAAGAAAAGAAAATCCAACAACTCCAGGAATTTGTACAGAGGTTTTCTGCAGGTAGCAGGGCAAGTCAGGTGCAATCACGTAAACGAGAGATCGATCGACTGAAATCGGAGGATATGAAGTCGAGTAACATACAGCGCCCCTATATTCGATTCCAAGAACCAGAAAAGCAGCCTGGAAAAATTGTCCTCAAAGCGGAGAATCTTTCCAAAAGTTTTGACGACCAAGAAGTGATCAAAAATTTCAGTATAGAAATCCACCGAGGAGACCGTATTGGTGTGATTGGAAACAATGGGCGAGGAAAATCTACGCTGCTCAAAATGTTAGCCGGGGCTCTTGCTCCAGATGAAGGGGATATCGAAGAGGGGCATCAAGTTTCCCTCTGCTACTTTGCTCAGAATCACTCAGAAGTTATCGATAAACAACCTGGAGTTAACGGATTCGATTGGTTAAAAGAGAGAAAACCTGACTCATACGATCAAGACATCCGTGGTGTCATGGGTAAAATGCTTTTCGGTGGTGATGACGCCTTTAAAGCAGTCGATAAACTTTCTGGTGGTGAAACAGCGCGCCTCATTATCGCCAATATGATGCTCCAAGACCACAATGTTGTGATTATGGATGAACCAAACAACCACTTGGACTTGGAAGCGGTTTCAGCTTTAGGGTGGGGACTAGATGACTACAAGGGAACAGTCATTCTAGCGAGTCACGACAGAAGCTTGCTCGACGATGTAGCCACTAAAATTATTGCTTTCGAGGAAGATGGAGTACATGTTTTTGAAGGCAATCTAGAAGAGTACTTCGAAAAGAAAAGTAAATCCTCGTAAAAAAGAGATCATTGTGAATGTATCAAAAAAAAAACTTAGGCATTCGTTTACGAAGCCTAAGTTTCTTAGCTTACCTTTACAACAGCAGCATAAAAAATGCTCTTCGATGCTCAGGGATATCTATGACTTAGCATTGGCCAAACAACCCCTTGATAAGCTTCGTACAACATACAATGAGCTACAAAGGTGGATGAACGCACCTGTTTTGGAAGATTTTCACCTTAAAGATATTTCCGATAGATACCATTTACACCTGGAAAAGGCAAAACTCTCTCTCAAAGAACATAATTTACTCCCTCGTATAAGTTGTTGCGATAGAACGGCAGGTGAACCTGTTTGGCCAATAGCTATTTATCTTGACCATATACGCTCTGCTCATAACGTGGGAAGCATTCTACGTACTGTGGAATGTCTACGATTAGGAACTGTATATTTTTCTGAACAAACACCCCCTGCTCACCACAAACAAGTTGTAGACACCTCCATGGGAACAGTCGAACATATTGACTATCATATTTTAAACCACCTCGATTCTTTACCGCGCCCATTAATTGCGATGGAGACAAGCCAAGAGGCAATATCAATTCACGATTTTCTTTTCCCTGAAAGCTTCACTCTTATTGTTGGCAACGAAGAATACGGTTGTTCAAATGAGATCCTTTCTCAAGCAGACCACATCATCACGATCCCTATGCGAGGGATTAAAAATTCTCTTAATGTAGCCAATGCTTTCAGCATGGCAGCGCTAGAAATTTCACGTCAAAGGCGGGACTAAAAAATGGAAGAATACAACGAAACGACTGATGGTGAACTCATCAAAAAGGCTAAAACAACTAAATTTCCTACCCCTTTTTCAAAAGAGGGTCCTCTTTTTTCAGATGAAGAGAGAATCGATTATATCGCTGACAAATTTCGCGATATTATGATTGCATTGGGTTTAGACATAGAAGATCCTTCCCTGTCACGAACACCTTACAGGGTAGCGAAGATGTATGTGAACGAAATTTTCTCCGGTCTCAATGACGACGGGTTTCCACCTATCCGATATGTCGAAAATCAATTTCAACATTCGAAAACAGGAAATATGGTTTTCGTTAAGGTCAATGTAAGTAGTTTCTGTGAGCATCACTTTGTACCGTTTATAGGAACGGCCTATGTTGCTTATATTCCCAATGAAAAGGTCATTGGGCTTTCCAAGATTCCACGTCTAGTGAACTATTTCTCTCAACGTCCCCAAATACAGGAGAGATTGACAGCTCAAATCGCTGACTCCCTTTCGTTACTTCTTGGAACAAAAAGTGTTGCTGTATCCATTTCTGCCCAGCACTACTGCATGATTTCGCGAGGTATAGAAGATGCTGCAAGCTGGACCACGACGAATATTTTCAAAGGTGAATTCGAGACAGATGGTGAAGTTCGTGGACAATTTTTCGAAGCCATCAATAGAAAAACAAATTAACTCTACGGACAAAACATTTATTTGAAGAAACGCCTTTCACTGGTATCGCAGCTTTTGCTTTAATATATCGTAAACCCCGAGCTCCGCTTGCTCGTACCTCGTTCGCTTCACACTGGGCTTTTTTCCTTTGTAAGGCTATAAACAAGGTCTCTCACCAAGTACCCCCAACCAAATCTTCATTCAGTATAGATCCAACACCCTACTTTCCCCTCACAAATTTTAAGTTTCAAGTGTGCCATCGACTTGCCCTGAAACTAGATGCAGATCATTGACTTTCAATAATTTTAAATAAAATAATTGATAAACTACTATTAATTTCAAATATCATTTACCGTTCTTAACAGATAAGCAAAGAGGATGAAAGGAGTGAAACCATGACAATAGATGGAACCACCTGTATTGCAAAATTCGTCTGTTTAGACAACAAACCCAAAAGTCCTTATCTTGAAGGGCTTTCGGAAAACACCCCTTCAAAAATAGAAGAATT
>JBCDHL010000234.1:0-4386 GCA_038750095.1 Chlamydiota bacterium | reverse complement strand
TTTTCAGGAAAAATTTACTTCTTGACAGATGGTTTGCGTTCGATGTTTTGGGAAGACAAATTTAGTTATGGTCAAGTCAGAAATTGTTCACAAGAACCTATTGAATTCTCAGGACCTGTTCAGAAATCGAAAGAACTAGAATACTTGAAAGTTGAAATAAAGCGAATTGGCATGAATTTGCAGCAAAATTTGAAATCAACGGATGATTTTTTTGAAAAAAACTTTTTTGCAAATCAATAAAAAGAATAGATTTTTTCGAAGCTGCAGTCTCTTACCTTTGTTATATTCTATAACCCACAAGTAATGTATATCACTTATGGGTTATAGGATGTGTGTACAGGCACCACCGTTATAACTCATCCAGAAGTAAGTTCTAACTCATTTATGGAGAGGTTCAGAAGTTGTTTTCCCAATAAGCGAAATTTATCTGGATCGTCTGATACGAAATATTTTGTACAATCAAGTCCGTTCTTCCCATTTCCGACCAAAGCTTTAACATTTTCTGCGCAGGCGTGTGCAGAGTCAATAATGGAAATTTTTCCTTCGCAATGTTGATGAATTGCTTTACTCAAAAGTGGGTAGTGTGTACAACCGAGCAAAAGAGTGTCGATATCCATTTCGAGAAGGGGTGTTAAGTATTCTTTGATGATGAGTTCGGTTGCGGGGTGATCGATCCATCCCTCCTCAACCAGAGGGACGAACAAGGGGCATGCTTGTGATGTCACTTTTATCGATGGATCCATCCGGTAGATTTCTTTCTTATAAATATCTGAGGAGACTGTACCCTTGGTGCCAATGACCGCTATATGTCGGTTTTTGGACAATTCCACTGCACGTTTCGCTCCGGGTGCAACAACACCAACAAGGGGAATTTGGAATCGTTCCTTTAATAATTCTAGTGCGTAGGCTGTGGCTGTATTACACGCTACAACAAGGATGTCAACACCTTGGCTCAAGAGAAACTCTGCATTGCTTACTGAGTATTTTTGGATAGTTTGAGAACTTTTTTCACCGTAGGGAACTTTGGCAGTGTCACCGAAGTATATGATTTGATGACCGGGACAACAGTTCTGTATTGCTTTTAAGACTGTGAGTCCACCGATACCAGAATCGAATATCCCTATTTTGTAACTCATTTTATCTTTCAGGAATTTTTAGTTTTTGGCCCACTATAATGGTATCGCTCTTCAACTGGTTCATATCTTTGATGTCTCTGACCGTCGTATTATGCTTTTGAGCGATGACTCCCAAGCTATCACCTGGTTGTACGTGGTAGATGCGAAATCCATCGGTTGACCCTTCAGCTCCCCCAACAGCGTCCATTAGTGTTTTCATGGCAGCTTTGAGATCTTGGACATTTTTCGTTTGCGATTTCATCACTGTTTCCATCTGAGCAACTTGTTTTTGATAGTCTTCGAGAACAGTTGAGGAATCGTTCGCATGGTGCCGTAATTTCTCCAAGTCAGAAACGAATCCTTTTATTGATTGCTCTTGAGAAATGATCTTGGTTTCTGACCCACGGAGCTTCTCTTGCTGTGATTGCAAGGTGTTATCAAACTGGCTCCTTAGATGTTCAATAGCATCTTCCATGTTGCGAAGTTTGTCATCAAAAACACGAAGCTCTGCCTCATGATTTCCTAACTCATGCCGCATCATTTCGACGCGATCGTAGATCTTTCTAATGATTGATCGGTCTTGTTCACTAAAGCTGCTTTTCTGTGCGGCAGCAGCATCATTAACAATAGCAAGACCTACACAAAAGATGAATGTAAGCGCAACTTTCTTCATGCGAACCTCGAACTGTTTTTGTTACTGAATAAATCAGTGGTGATACACCTTAAATTCCGCACGACGATTTTGCGCCCATGCATCGCTATTATGTCCAAAAACAAGAGGACGTTCTTTTCCGTATGAGATGGTAAACACGTTGTCAGGGTTGACACCCGCCTTAATCAGAGAATTTCTGACAGCATTGGCTCGTTTTGCACCAAGTGATAGGTTATAGGCTTCAGGTCCACGCTCATCACAGTGGCCTTCTACAAAGATGTAGGTACTTGGGTTTTTACGCATGTAGTCAGCGATCGTGGTCACACGCTCTAGGTTTTCTTGCCCTTTGACCAAGCTACTGTCATAGGGGAATTGTACATTTTGAAACACTTCAGATAATTGCTGGTTCATACTAGGGTCTTTGAAAGCTTCAATGCCAGGAACGGTACTACCTGGATCCCCCGGACTCTGCTTCGGTTGTCGAGCGACAAAATCAGCCATAGCGATTTCATCGCTATAGTCCATATCGCTCAATGGAATAAAGTCATCTGCATTTGCATAACCGTAACAATCATCGGTTTGACAAACGAAATCATCACGACAGCGTACCTGTCTAGAGTCGCCTTGCTTGCCACCTAAGGAGCATAAACCACGCTTCATATAGCGCTTGCACGACTTCGTGTCGTCCCAAACTTCGTCTTTTGATCGTGTACAGGAACAAAGTAAAACACATGCACAGAGCATGTTGAGAACAAGGAATAGATAACTCTTTTTCATAAAAAGCCTCACTAGAGAGAAAAATAGATTGATGATCGACTATACTGAAGAGAATTGGAAATTGCGCTTGATAGTCAGAATTTTTTGTTTCTGGTGAAGTGCGGAGATCGTTGTCAACTTAGATAAGTTATCAAGATCGAGCACAAGGTCAGAGGCAAAAAGAATGGCGATTAAGCGCAACTTCCAATTCTTTTCAGTATGAATCTTAACAAAGGAGGAGGCATGTTGCAAGAAAATTTATATCGATCGTGGTTCCCAATGAGGAAAACGTTTCTCTCCTTTTCCAGATGAGATTTTCACTGGTTTTGGGTGATTGAGATTGATCAAGTACAGTTCACTTATAGGTTCTTTTGTCGCATTGTAAATGAGATGTAAACTGTTCGGTGCCCATGTCGGATTTTCCGCATTCATTGTTCCCTTTGTAAGTTGTACCTCTCTTTTGGTTTGGAAGTCATAGACGAAGATCTGCCTGACACCATTCATACGTGCGCAATAGGCTATTTTTCGGCCATCAGGGGACCAGGCGGGGGCGGTACATCCCCGGCGGAATTTTGTAATTAGTTCAGGGTGAATATCTTTCAGTTTTGCATTTTCGGGAGGGATATCGATTGCGTACACTCGTGGGGAGCCGTCTTTATTAGAGACAAATGCGATGCGATTTCCATCAGGACTGAAAGTTGGAGTCCCTTGCGTAGCTAGAGGTGCAGCAAATATTTGCCTAGGTTTCCCTATCACTCCTTTTTGCGGATCAAAGTCTTGGAGAAATAAGTCAGGATTTCCAGTAACGTCGCTGATAAATGCAACTCGATCGCGTTGATAGGAAAGTGTGGGCATGAGTTGATTACCGCGAAGGTAGCTGAAACGTCTGGTGCTCCCATCTTTTAGAGAGCCCATGTAGATTTTAGGTTGACCCTGTTGATAGGAAACGAATAGAAGGCTACCAGGGTGCATGCCCGGTGTCGGAGGGGCGTATTGGGGAGTGACACAGTACCCAGAGTCAGCGATAACCTGCCGAGCATTTCCACCATCGTAATCAGCTTCCCAAATTTCGCAGGTCCACTCTTTTGTTCCTGCAATCCTCTCTCTAAGTGTGTAGAGAAATTTTGTGCGGGTAATGCTTTCTTTTCCAAATAGAGCTTTGTGGATCATGTCGGCGATGAGGTGAACTTGACGGCGATCATGGTTTAGTTCACCATTCATATCGATGGCAGGACTCTCTTTGGTCCATTTGCCCACGACCGAAGAAATAGCAGGCTCAAGTTGTTCGTTCGTGACATTGACAGTAATGATATATT
The DNA here is from genome assembly GCA_038750095.1 of Chlamydiota bacterium. Taxonomy (GTDB): domain Bacteria; phylum Chlamydiota; class Chlamydiia; order Chlamydiales; family Criblamydiaceae; genus JAJFMC01. The sequence continues at coordinate 547 of JBCDHL010000234.1, read as the reverse complement.
TGGCTTGTTGTTTTTCCCATTCAGGTGAATCTAATTGGCCCTTATTTGCAAGGTCGTCAAGGTGAGGGTCTCTTAGAATCAGCGACGTTTTTCCATTATTTTCAAGGTCAAAGCGGAGTATATTCTCAAGCTTATTGATGTAATCGCTGTCATAGGCTTGACTGAGGTTTCTAAATTGTACGACGTAAACAGGTAAGAGTTGTACGCCTGTCACTAGAGGGACGACCATCCCTTCTTCCTCGTCATCGCTGAAATTTTCAATAGTAAAAGCTGGACTACATATCAGAGATAAGATCAAAACTCTTAGAAAAAGTTCTTTTATTTTCATCGAGACAACCTTTTGTTAATTTATCGAGTATCTTACCATTTCTCAGTACTATTTATGCAAGATTTTCCTTTGAGCATAACTTCCTTATAGAAAGATGGTAATGAAACTTCTTTCTCTACTCTTTAGTTTATTATCTTCTTGAACGGTGTTTTTGTTATGAGGATCCACGGGTCGTTTTGGGCTACGACGTAACTCTTCATCACTATCCTCTGAGTTGGC
>JBCDHL010000233.1:0-4448 GCA_038750095.1 Chlamydiota bacterium | reverse complement strand
TACACATCGAACGTATAGGTAAATTAGCTCCCCACACCGAGCGTGCCAAAACAAAAAAACTTCTAGTCAGTGGAAAACTGCTGCTAGATATGGGATTTAAACCTGGTGAACAGATGGGTGACCTGATCGACGAAGCAGAAAGAATCGCTGTATTTCTCGACCTTGACACAACTGAGTCCGTTCTAAAAAGACTTAAAGAAACAGAGCTTTGGAAGGAGCTTGCTCCGTGACACTACAATCTATTACCAGCTTGCAGCACCAACTTGTCAAACACCTCACGAAACTTCGCCAACAGCGATCCTATCGTAAGGAGTGCGGCCATTTAGTGGTAGAAGGCAAAAAACTCATTCATGACATCCATTCCCAGGTAGAAATACACGCAATTCTAACGACAAATACCTCATTCATACCTGATAAAATATCGTACAAGTCTGGTTATCAAGTCACAGATAGCATCATCGAAAAAATTACCGGCTCTGTTTCCCCCGAAGGGATCGTTGCCGAAATCACCATCCCTCAACAACAACCAATCGATCACTACGAGTCTTTGGTTGTGTTAGACAGAATACAAGATCCTGGGAATGTAGGAACAATCATTCGTACTGCTCTTGCATTTGGGTGGAAAGGGATCTATTGTATTGAGGGAACCTGTGACGTCTGGAACGACAAAGTCATTAGGTCTGCTCGAGGTGCGAGTTTTCAAATTCCCTTTCAATATGGTAGCTGGCAACAACTGCTAGAGCTAGTCAACAACGCCGGTGCTACTGTATATGCAGCCGATTTAGGCGGCGAAGCCATCAATACACTCTCAACGCCCTCTGGCCCAATTGTCCTCGTATTAGGAAATGAGGGGCAAGGGCTATCTCAAGAGGCTTCAAAAAATTGCCATAAAATAACCATCCCGATTAGCCACGCAATAGAATCTCTCAATGTTTCTGTTGCAGGAGGCATACTCATGTATCATTTAAGAGGCAAAGATCATGGTTGATAATGACCAAACTGAAGATTTAGAAAAACACTACTTTGGTAGCGACAGAAAGTATCATCGAGAGGAACGAAAGAGAAAACAAGCCAAAGATCGGTCAAAATACAAAAAATCGAATATCAAAAAAATACAGAAAGAAGAGATCACTGATAAGAAAAATCTCGAGCGGGGACGTGTCCTAGCGATACACTCCATTGGTATTACCGTGGAAAGTGAAGATGAAAATTATTTATGTACACTGAGAGGCGCCCTTAAAAAAGAGAAAACAAGCTTTAAAAACCTCGTGACCGTGGGTGATTTTGTTCTTTTCGAAAAAATCGATAAAGAAGAGGGAACGATCAAACATATCGAACCCAGGCAAACTATTCTTTCCCGTGCAGATAACCTCTCAAGGCGCAAAGAGCAACTCATTGCAGCAAATATCGATCAAGTATTAATCACCGTTTCTGTTGTCAACCCACCATTAAAGCCTTTTTTAGTAGACCGTTATATCATTGCAGCAGAAAAAGGAGGGATGAAGCCTGTCATTATTGTTAATAAAATCGACCTCTTAGATGCTCCTGACGATACATCTTTTACATCAGAGCAACAAAAACTACTTCAAGATTTCATTATAGCCTATTCAAAAACAGATATCCCCGTTATTGCAGTTAGTACAATTGATGACCAGGGAATCGACGAATTAAAAGAAGTGATGAAAAATCAATCATCCGTTTTCTCTGGTCAGTCCGGTGTTGGGAAATCGACTCTCATCAACAAAATCACAGGTCTAGATCTCGCCACTGCTGAGGTCGTGAAAAAAACAAGAAAAGGATCTCATACGACGACCATGGCACAACTCATCCCTTTACAGTCTGGAGGTTGGTGTATCGACACCCCAGGTATTAAAAGCTTTGGTGTATGGAATTTAGAAAAAGATGAAATCGAACACTATTACACCGAAATATTCGAAAAAGGTCATGAATGTAAATTCCCTGATTGTTCACATACACATGAAGCAGGGTGTGCAGTCAAAAAAGCTGTAGAAAGCGGTGAGATCATCCCCCTTCGCTACGATTCCTATGCAGCACTTCTTGCAGCTATCGGTGAAGAACACAAGCGCAGATAAGAAGTCAAAATGAATAAGAAGAAATAAGATATTGACTACGTACTTTGCGAAACTCTTCACGTTCCTTTTGTTGAAAAGCACGAAGCTTCCAGACAATATAAGGCTCTTTACTGATAATTTGATAAATCTCTTTCGTGCCATTCACCTTATGAAAGAGATCTTTTTTAGATTTCGTTGCTTCGAGTGCTTCTTGAACTTTTTCAGGATATAGACTTTTCACAATTCCCATGATCAAATATTGAGTGGTTACCGGTTTGAAAGTTTTTGGATTAGAGATCACGATCAACACCCCGTGACAATCCTCATGAGCAAACTTTCCATAAAAAGGTCGATAGTGAAACGGTTCGAAATGAACACCAGGAAATTTCTGAGCATTCAAATGCTGAGCAAATAGATTGGCATCGATCCATGGAGCTCCAACAACCTTAAAAGGTAGTGTGTACCCAATCCCAATATTCATGAGCGACAATTCACCGATGATTCCTGTTGTCGGATAGAAAAAGGCTGTCGAAGCTTCAGGAACTTGAGGACTGGTGGGAATCCAAGCTAGCCCAGTTTCTTGGAAAGACATTTCCCGTTTCCACCCTTTCATAGGAACCACACGCAAGTGACAGCCTACTTTATACTCTCCATTAAAGTACTGCGCCAACTCCCCAATCGTCATTCCATGACAATAAGGAACATTGATATAACCCAATTTAGAGCGATAACGTTCATCAAGCATCGGACCATCGATTGTTAAACCATTGATGGGATTAGGCCTGTCGAGAACAATTACATCGATACCTCGTTTAGCGGCCTCCTCCATGACATAAAATAGAGTCGTACTATATGTATATGAACGAGCGCCAATATCTTGAATATCATAAATCAGAAGGTCAATTCCTCTAAGCATCTTCTCAGTTGGACGGTCCGTTTCACCATGAAGACTGTAAATAGGAATCCCATTATGGTGAACCTGATGCCCAATATCTTCATTAGCATATGCCGCTCCGAAAAGGCCATGCTCCGGCGCGAAAATCGCTTTAACGGTATACTGGTATTTATTGGCATTGCTGAGTAAAACATCAAGAGTTGGTTTCATCTCACGATTGACAGCGGTGTGGTTTGTGATCAATCCTATCGACTTTTTGCGCATTATTTGAGGGTTTTTTCCCTCGAAAAGATTATCTACTCCGACATGTATCTTAGGATGAGAGGCTGCATCAGCGGTATAACCACCCCCCAAACATAGAAGAAATAAAATTAGTACCGAACGACTCAGATACGATTTAACTCTCATTTTATCTCCTATGTAAAATGACTCTAATGTATACACCATTTTATAAGAAAAATCAATTAAACTGACTGTAGGGAAATAAAAGAACCGATAGAGGAACTTCTCTCTTACGTCTGGAAATATTATTTCCATTGATTTTTGGCTTCCAGCAGCAACTGGTTATCTTTTTTATTTCATCTTCTGCGGCTTCAACTTCTCCTCTTTTAAAAAGTTTGACAGCTAGCTCTTGTCTTAAAGCATCTTCAAAATTTCGATTTGTGACCATTGAAATTAATTCACTAACCTCATTTGTTTTATTGTCAATGTATAAAGCCTCCATTGCTTTCAAAGCGACTAACCCAATTTTTTGATTATTTTCGTCATCGTCATTTAAATGATCACGGATACTTTGCACCAAATCCAAGCAGCTCTTAGCTCCTAATGATTCAGTCCCTTCTTGATCTTCAACTTTGTTAAAGAGTTGTTCATAAAAACCTTCTCTAGCATATTCGTCTACTTCTTCTCCATTACGTACACGAAAGTCATTTCCGTAATATGTAAATTCTTTAGATCCTAAATTTATAGACAAGTCATTGGGAAGCATAATTTCTACTCCTAAGATTTTAGAAAATTGTGACTAGAATATTTCGTAATAGCTGAACCAAACTTTTAAAAAAAGCAAAGATTGAGTATACTTAACCACATTAATATAATTTCAAAACAAAAAAATGGGACCTTTAAAATGGCAATAGGATTTAATTGGAGCGATAATTGGGTTTACCCTCCAGTAATGGTAAATCAACAGGATTGCCAAAAATGTTTAAAAACAAAGTTCCGAGATCATTTCTCCAAATCTGTTTCCTTTTTACTAAACTTAAAAAAAGAAGAAGAAATCTTTAATGATTTAAAGGAAGAACAAAAAAAATTAATGAGAATTTCTTTTACTACTCATGAATTCTCAGAATCTAATCGAAAAACGCACCAGACTGCAGCTGATGTTGTACTAAAAATATGTAACCAAGAAACAGCTATAATTCATTACAAAAAAAACAACAGTTGTTACCCGATTATTATACTGATTCTTGATGAATTAGTTG
>JBCDHL010000232.1:0-4460 GCA_038750095.1 Chlamydiota bacterium | reverse complement strand
GTTGCCACGCGCCTCTTCTAGGGCCCCATCCATATCGTGATAAGCCTCGCCCTTAAGTCTTAAGTTAATTTCACCCCGATGTGTGTAAGAAAGCTCATAGTCAGTACTTTCCGAATTTGATAAAAGCGAAGCTGTCTGAGGGTCATATCGAGAGTAACGGTCAATATTTTCACGCATGGGGGATATCCATTTCATACACTTTCTAGTATATAATCGGAAGGATGGACATGTGTCAATAAGTACCTTCTGCATCGAAGTATACAGAACTATATCGGTCGTACGTTAACTCAAATTGATTGATATTAGGTAACTTGCGATCGATCGACCGCAGGGCTTTCTCTTTGTCAAAGACCGATTCTTGAAGTTAATTCGGTATAATTCATCGGTGTGATGACCGGTTAAGCCTGGGATACAAGTATGACCTTGGACCCCCAGGAGTTTTTTGGGTGCTGAAGAAAAGATATTGGAAAGAAAATCGTTAAAAGTTTAGAAGAGGTTAAAGATAAGATGTATGTTCAATTGTATGGGAATATTGTCATGAGGATTATAGAAATGATCCCTAAAAAAGATATTTAAAATATTCATATCGTAGTGTTGGGAGATGATACTGAATAAAATTGGAAATTAAACTTGATAGTCAGAGATTTTTACTTCTGACGAAGTGTGGAGATCGCAGGTAACTTAGACAAGTTACCAAGATCGAACACAAAGTCAGAGGCATAAAGAATGACTATCAAGCGTAATTTCCAATTTCATTCAGTATATATTTAAACCGATCAGTAAACCAATCATCCTTGTAAGGAATTTAATAAAAAGGAATGATAAATGACTAAATCTCCAAATGTTTTAACCTTGAATCGAGTACTAACATTACCGGTTATCACACTTTATGGTATCGGAACGATGGTCGGTGCTGGGATATATGGTCTAATTGGTAAAGTCATTTATCTTTCTGGAAATTTTACTCCCTATGCATTTCTTCTTTCCTCTTTTATTGCATTGTTTACGAGCTTATCCTACGGAGAGTTGAGCTCTCATTTACCAAGAAGTGCTGGAGAAGCAGCATATGTGAAAGAGGGGTTTAGAAGTACTTTAATTGCCACTTTTATTGGATGGCTGACAATTACTACCGGTGTTGTTTCTTCTTCAGCGATACTCAGCTCTGTAGTAGACTATTTCCAATTATTTTATGATGTTGATCGTTATCTCATAAAAACAGTGATTGTCTCGATTGTAGTTTTTTTTGCTGCGGGCGGAGTGCATTGGTCCGTAGGGATCGCTTGTTTTTTTACACTGATCGAGATTGGTGGCCTGGTATACATCATCTATTTAGGTGGTAGCGAGACTGTCTCTCACTTCGTTAATAACCCAAAAGACCTTCTTCCTCCAGCAAGCCTTTCAGATATCAAAACCCTCTTTCTAGGTTCTTTTCTTGCTTTCTATGCATTTATTGGGTTTGAAGATATGGTCAACATGGCCGAAGAAGTGAAATCACCGAGGAAAACACTTCACAGAGCAATTTTGCTTGCTCTACTTGTTTCTAGTATTCTTTACATTCTGGTTGCTTATGTAGCCGTTTCTGCAGTAATGGTTGAGGAACTGACGAAAAGTGAAACGCCTCTTGCAGATCTTGTTGCTATTAAGGGAGCTGGAGCTAAATGGGCGATCAGCTTTATTGGTTTGATATCTCTTATTAATGGTGGATTTGTGCAGACTATTATGGCTTCAAGGGTTCTTTATGGAATGTCACGACAAAGGATGGCACCAAAAATTTATTCTTATATCTATCCAAAGACAAAAACTCCTCTTGTTGCCACTGTTACTGTTGGTCTTATCACATGGGTATTGATGGTCGTTATCCCCCACGTTACTCTAGCAAAGATCACTACGTTTATTATTCTCATTATTTTTTCTGCGATAAATTTATCATTGATATTTATCAAACGGAGAAATCAAAAAGAAAAAGGGGTCTTTCGGGTTCCCATGTTCGTTCCTTATGCTGGTCTGATACTTAATTTATCACTTCTTGCCATTAAACTAATGTACTTGGTAATGCCACATTTATTTACTACCGAGTGACCCTAACGATTACCCTATGTCTCTGTACTGGACAATTTTTCATGTCTAATCTTAAGTTGTCTTGCACTTCGACATGAAAAATTGTCCAGTACAGAGAGATAAGATATTTCTAGAGGGAGTTATGCAACACACCCCTTAATGTATACTCTATGTTTGGGAAACGAAGCTAGTAGATTTTCTAGCATTCCTTGAGGTACTTTATATTTTTTGGGAATTTCAAAAAGTATATCTACATTAAATTTTTCTTCCTCGAAATTTATGCAGTGAAATTCTTTTAATAGTTCAGAATGGGGATTTTTCACGTAGGCATTGACCAGCTCTTCATGATTTGTTTCTAGTGCTAGGAGAAAATCGTAGAATTTGAGGTCATCGCCATGTAAGCTGCTGGAAAACTTGACCCAACGTGTCGGAATACCATAGGAGATACTCAGCACCAACCCATGTAAACTACTCGAAACTGTGGATTCACATTCCAACAATTCATCAATGAAGGTCTCGACTCCTTGCTGTACATCTAGAACTTTTATTTTCATAGATTTTAAATCAACGCTAGCCAAACTTTTGAGAACGATTTCCTTATCATTGTAGTGGGGGATGATGCCTAATTTATAGGATTTAACTTTGCCTTTGGGAAGGTAAAAACGAGATAAGAGGAGGCCAGGATCCCCTAATATGTTCACCCCACTATCATCAGGTGAGTATCCAGAGCGAATACAACAGTATTGAGTGAGTGGTCCGCGCACAGCAAAAATATGGCGATCAGGTACAATATCCTTTTTTATCAAGCCTGTACCCCAATGGAACTTAATGTTAAACATTAAGACAGAGCCGCATAACGCTACTGCTCCTGGAAACTCTGCAGGCTCATTTGGTAGGGGTTTTTCTAAGATTTTACTTGCTAAATAAGGTCCGATCAAATCTCCGACGTTAAGTTTTCCTGCCCACCAATAGATATTGTGTTTTTTCATGAACTTCCTATTCTTAACCATTTGTTATGGCGTATAGCTCTTTGATTTTATTCAAGTTCTCTAAGATTTTACCAAGAGGTTTTTGTTCTATTTCTCTGGGTATTGTTCCGTGAAGATCAAAAAAAACTTCGGTACTATGAGAGTATTTTTTTTTGAACTCACTCTTATCTTTTCTGATCTCACTTTGCGAAAGGTCTTGGTCTAGGTCCCATATGTATTTGTCAGAGTCCTCAATATCAGGCCACCAACGAAATCCTGGAAGTAGTCCCTGAAGGACCATCCGGTATGAATGTTCAAGGTGTTCCCAATAATTTTGGAATCGTTCATCCATAAATCCAACTGTTTCAATAACTTTTTTGTTGTAATACGAAAAAGCTCCTGGACATGACCAGTTTAACGAGATAGAGATATCATTATCGTAATTAACAACAAACCTTGGTTTTTTAAAGCCCAAATCGTCTTTGTTCAAAGGCCCATGGAGAGCATAATTTAAATGCTTTAGTCCAGTTATTTCTGAAGCTTTAATATACTTTCTAAAGACTTCATTATCGATAATTTCTATGTCGTCTTCAACTAGGAATATGTGTTCGCATCCCTTATTGAGTAGGTATCTTAATGCATCGTTTTTTGAGATACCTACACACATATTTTTTTCATGTTGAATAACATGTTCAACAGAAGTAGGATAGTTCTCCTCTGGGTATGGAGCTCCATCATTAACAACTACCAATGCATCAACAGCTTCTATACTTGAAATACACTGCTTAAAAAAATCCAAACGGTTACAAGTGATGACACCTACACCAATTTTATTACTCATCATTAAGACCTGTTCGTTTGTTTCATTCTAATCATAAGGAATATTCTAAGCAAATGTGGGATCTTGACTAGTTTTTAAGCACAGTGATATATACCGAATTTACTTCAACAATCGAGATTTTGACTTTGAGAAAGTCCAGAGGATGAAATATGAATGGCGGTATTTTTTGTCATATGGATATTATTGAGTTCTTTGATCACATAATTCCTTTAAGCTTTATTTTAAACATACCGATTTATATTAACGATGACCCTATTTCCATGTCTCTGTGTGAAAAGTATTATCCTCAAGCTAACATTAAAGAACTTAGTTTAAAAGAGAGTACTCCTCAATATTTTGTGGCTAATTATGACTACATGGTTTTTCCAAGTCATGTAGAAAGAGAGGAAGAACACTTATTGGCTGAGTCCAAAAAACAGGGAAAGAAGCTATGCATTATGTTTTGTCCTCATGGTTTTTCAGATAAAACCTATTACTGGCTAGAGTATACTAAAAAGGACTATGTGTTTGTATATGGACAAAATATGCTCGATATTTTTGACGAAATTGGTATTTCTTTAGATCCTGAAAGATGCATTATGGTTGGCAACTAC
>JBCDHL010000231.1:0-4492 GCA_038750095.1 Chlamydiota bacterium | reverse complement strand
TTTGTTTACTGTAGGTTTATTCCAATGAAAAAAAGCAAAAAGCATAAACACAAAACCGCCAAAAAGACAAAAAAGAAACCAGAAGCACCAAAAAGCCCTCCTAAACCGCAACCTGAGGCTCAGGGGTTTGTTTTATTTACCTTCGCTTTAGCTCTGCTAATCAGCTTATTTAGCTTCGCTTATAGTCCTGGCTCAACCAATACCCTCGGTCTCGTCGGTCATACCATTGGGAAAATCCTCTATGCTATCCTAGGATTTAGTAGTTACATCTTATGCGGTTTCATTGGGTGGGTTGGATGGAGGCTTCTTTTTTCGAAGCCAGTCAACTACCCTGTTCGTAAGTTTTTTTATGTTATGATGATGGTGATTTCTGTGTCGATGTTGCTCTCCCTCCTGGAAGATCGTTATCCTTATATCGGACGCTCTCTAGGACGTGCATTTTACACAGATGAGTGGAACCGAGGAACTTACTATCATCTTGGTGGAGCTCCATTTTTTTACATCTATCACGACCTACCTAAGTACAACTTGTATCGCATTCTCAATACATTTGGTGTTGGGATATTTTTTACTGGGACACTATTTACGAGCGTCATGTTGCTTACAAAAATTCACCCGAGAGCGATACTAGAGAAACTACAAACGCTCTACTACCGGTTTAAAGAGACATTTCCTAAGAGTAAAGAGACGTTTACAGATTATGTAGTCGAAGCTAATATCCCAGGAAAAGCGTCTCGCTTTGTAAAACTCAAAACATCTGTAAGTGAGGAGGCACCAAAAAAGGGCTACAAAACAGCGAAACACGACCTGCTCGAAATACAACCGGAGACAAATTTAAAAGAGAGACCGAGTGTCTCTAGAAAAAAAGAGGAACAACTCAAACCTTCCTTCCCTTTTGATTTTCCCTCATCAAAACAAGAAGAAATCAAGCCAGACTCAACCTCTCCATCAATGGAGAAGAAAGTCGCCAAAAAACTTTCATCAGCGACAAAACGTGCAAGAGCCTTGGAAGTACAGGCGGTTTATAATGGGGATTTTGAAAATTTTAAAATACCAAATACTAATCTTTTACAATCGCCGGAAAAAGTCGACCAAACTTCTCTTAAAAAGAATCTAAAGCGTCAGGCAGAAGTTCTTGAAGAAACACTTCTAAGCTTTGGTATTGAGGCTAAAGTTGGACAGATCAATTGTGGGCCTTCCATTAACTCTTTTGAAGTACATCCTGCGATTGGAGTTAAAGTACAAAAGATTAAAGCACTAGAAAACGATATTGCTTTGAACATGGAAGCGAAATCTATCAGAATTATTGCGCCAATACCTGGTAAAGCCGCTGTTGGTATCGAAATACCTAATCCACAGCCGCAGGAAGTTGGATTTAAAGACATGCTCAACGCATACCAAAAGGGCGGAAAAAAATTTCATATTCCTATTCTTTTAGGTAAGTCTGTCAGTGGTGAATATGTCATGAGTGATCTCGCTAAAATGCCCCACTGTATTATTGCCGGTGCCACAGGATCTGGTAAATCTGTTTGTATCAATACGATCGTGATGTCTATCCTTATGAATACCAAGCCCGATGAAATCAAACTCATTATGGTTGATCCTAAGAAAGTCGAATTGACACCCTACTCGAACCTTCCGCATATGCTCGCACCTGTGATAACAGAGCCTCAAGGAGCCTGCGCAGCATTGATGTGGCTCGTAAAAGAGATGGAATCACGATATGAACTACTCAAGATGGTAGGGGTTAGAAATATCGCTTCGTTCAACAGTCGTAAAATCGATAAAGAAGCAGAAGAGGCATTGAATCGAGAAATTCCTGAGAAAATGCACTATATTGTAGGGATTATCGACGAACTCGCCGACCTGATGATGGTTGCAAGTAGTGATATCGAAACTCCTATTGCACGAATTGCTCAAATGGCCCGAGCTGTAGGAATCCATCTGATCTTAGCAACGCAGCGCCCCTCCAGAGAGGTGATTACGGGATTGATAAAAGCAAATTTCCCAACCAGAATATCTTTTAAGGTAGCCAGTCGTGTAAATAGCCAGATTGTCCTAGATGAGACAGGTGCTGAAACTCTGTTAGGTAACGGAGATATGCTATTCCTTCCTCCGGGCACCTCTCATCTTCTCAGAGCACAAGGAGCTTTTGTCCGTGATGAGGACATTAACAAAGTAGTTGAGCACATCTGTGAGCAAGCTCCACCGAATTATGTGATTCAATCATTTGATACCATGTCAGATTTTGGTGATTTTGATCTAGACGACAGTAAAGATGCACCTAAGGACAGCTTATATAACGATGCCCTAGATATCGTTATGAGTACTGGTAATGCTTCAACGACGTTTATTCAAAGAAAGCTTAAGGTAGGTTATGCTAGAGCTGCGAGCCTTATTGATGAACTGGAGGAAAGGGGAGTTATCGGGCCAGCAGAGGGAAGTAAGTCTAGGAAAGTGATTAGACCAAGCGAAAGTTCATCAGAAAACTCATTCCACAAAGATGAGTTATTAGATTTGGATGAAATTGAAGGAGAAGTGAAGGTATGAAAAGCCCCCATACAGTATCTGACTGGGCAAAAAAGCAGTTAGGAAAGAATAAACGGGTCAGGCTACTAGGCAACTCATTTTTGTTATTTGCGTTTATCCTTTTTGCGCTTGCATTGTTTTCTCAGCAAGAGATGATTCTCTCTACATCCGAAGAGCAGAGAGAAGGGTACTATATGATGGGGCTCGTCATTGCTGTGATGGGGATTTTTTGCCTAAACTCTGCAAAAAATATTGATTGAGTCGATTTAGTGCTCCTTTTTTTGGAACTGAATCACCTCTTTAAGTTTGTTGAGGTTGTTGATGAATTCCTGGTTCAGTAGTTGAAATGTTTCGAGCTTTTTGCTAATTCGACCTCTGACTTCAGTACTGTTAGGAACGCTATGCGGGAATTTCTTCTTAAACATGCCTTCTATGACGGATAGCTCTTCAAGAAGCCGCTCCTGTTCCTTTTGAAGGGGACCGATCATCTCACTGGAAGTGACTTGAAACGAAGCCTCTCTTAGCTCTTCAGCAACCGTTATGAGTCGGTCTACCGTGACCTCCATCTCACTGAAAATGTCGTCCGGTGAATCATCAAACATCAACTTAACTCCCTAGGTCTCTTAATCGCATTCTGTCGTATCTTCTCTATTAAGGTCAAGTGAGTTGTAGATTGTGTAATAAGCAGATAAACAAAGACTTGCGTATTTGCTTTATATTTTATCAACTTTTACTCCGATTTATGGTAAAAATGTAGAGACTAAAATATAAGGACATCGATCTCTCATGAAAGGATTTTGCCCACTCGCTTCTGGATCAAAAGGAAATTGTGTTTTTCTTGAAACTGAAAATACTAAAGTACTAATTGATGCAGGGATAAGCACTCGTGCTACGAAAAATAAACTAGCAGAAATTGACGTTGATATTGAAGATATCGATGCCATCCTCGTGACCCATGACCATGGAGATCACATACAGGGCTTAAAAGTAATGGCCTACAAAATGGGAATTCCCGTTTTTGCCAACACGGAAACAGCTAAAGGAATTGTTTCGCAGTTTGGCGAGTGCCCACAGTTTAAGATCTTTACTACAGGGGAGCCTTTTGAGTTTGGTGACTTGGAAGTGCATCCATTCACGATTCCTCATGATACGATGGATCCTGTTGCATTCACTATACGTACTGAATCACTGAAACTCGGGTTTTGTACAGATCTTGGGTTTACCACCTCCCTTGTAAGAACACAACTTAGTGATTGCGATTATTTATATCTCGAAGCAAACCATCAGGTTTCAATGGTTCACGCCTGCTCCCGACCGCCTGTTTATAAGCAACGTGTTTTGGGAAGAACGGGACACTTATCTAACCAAGCTTGTGGAGAATTGCTTTGTGACATTGCAAGCGAAAAACTCAAGCACGTTCATTTAGCGCATCTTTCTAGCGAATGCAATACCCCAGAAGTAGCTATAGATACGGTAAAAGAGGTGCTCGCAAAACAGGGAATTAATCTCGAGATGTGCATTGCTCACCAAGACAAAATTAGTAAAGCTGTCACCTTCTAGAATCCCTCTTGTTGACAAAAAGGATAACCCCACATGGTGGCGGTAGCCACACAAAGGGTAAAAGCCCCGTGTGAAGCGAGCGAGGTACGAGCGAGCAAAGCTCGGGGTTTACGATATGCCAAACCAAAAGCTGCGGTAGCAGCGATAGGGAGGTAATTTTAATATTGGTACTTTAGCACTATCAATATTGGTTATTGACGATCAAGAGCTAACTACTCTGAGATCCCTTTCGCTGCTGCCGCAGCTTTTGATTTGGTACATCGTTAACCCCGAGCTTTGCGCGCGCGGACCTCGCGCGCGTAACACCGGGCGGTTACCCCTAGTGTTGCTACCGCCCCCCAGGGGGGGGTTACGTTTTGTGAACAAAAGGGAGTATAAGAATTTGAAACAGTAGGAAATTTGT
>JBCDHL010000230.1:0-4495 GCA_038750095.1 Chlamydiota bacterium | reverse complement strand
GAAAAAAAATAAAGGAGTACATGAATTTAAGAAATCCAATTCAGAAGGAAAAGCCAAGTTGTTATGGTTTTTCTCTTTTATTTGGTTATTATCATCTTATAAATAAAGGTCAGCTTTTTTTTGATAGATTACGAGAGTGTCTCTCTATAGACATGAAGGGTTGGGGCTCCCTTTCGGAGAAAACCTTTCGCGAGATGAGTGAAGATGAACTTAAAATGGAATATCTCTATAACGACTTGGAATTTTTGTTCAAACAACAATACAACGGTTTTACCTCTGGTATGATTGAACATTTGCAGTCAGTTTCTCCTGAAATTAGTTCGCTAAAAATATCTAAGCCCTACAAATTTTCCATCGTCTTGCCACATAGTGAGACAATTCGTATTAAAAATACTTTTGTTGATACATTAGAAAAAATTATTAGCGCAGCTTCAAACACACCAACACTTATTTTCACTACAATTTCAGCAGATGGTTATCACATAGCTGCACTGTACTATGATGGCAAAAATTTATCCTTTTACGATCCAAATATTCCTAATCAGGTCAACGAAATATCACCAGAAGAGCGTGGGCAAGAGGGAGGAAAAATTATAGATTTCCTTGTTAAACATTATATGACAAAACAGGGGGAGTATGTCGCCCTCGAGCTTTTTCCTATGATGAAAAACCCAAGTGCCGAACGACTTGAAGCTTTAGATCAAGCCTACAATCTTTTTAATGAAGGTATCGATCGGGTAACTAAGGACGAGCTTTACTTGAGGTTCGAAACTGCTGTTCAGGCTGGAGATTTAATAGACTTACTCTATTGGATAGACAGAGGAAAAGAGATAGGCTCTATTCATGATATAGGAACAAGGCTTTTTAACAGTGCATTACAAAAAGGGCAAATTAAAGTAGGAAAATTTCTGATCGAAAATGGTGTTGATGTTAATGAATTATACTCAAGAGGAAACGCTCCTCTTCATTACGCAGCTATATACAGTAAATTGGAATTCGCAGAGTTATTTCTTCAAAATGGTGCTGAAGTAAACATACAAAATATTTCGGGTAAAACAACTGCTTTACACCTCTCTTCGGACAAAGGAGATCTGGAGATGGTTAAATTACTAATCAAACATAAAGCGGATATTGAATTGGAAGACAATAAAAGCTTATTCTCTTTATTTGTAGCAGCCCAAAATGGGCATTTATCAATAGTTGAATTGTTGTTAGAACATGGAGCTAAGTCGGATCGGGTTGGGCCATACGGACTAAAACCGTATCAAGTAGCCGGGCAATTTGATCATCATGAAATAAGCAAAATATTGCTTGATCATATGAGGTGAGATTGGAAAAAATCATAACTTGAATATACTTAATTAATCTACAGTCCCGCGCGGGAGTGTAGATAAATACAAATTTTTGTGAATTACACCATTCTCCGTGTCTCCGCGTCTCCGCGCTTAAATCAACTTCTGAATTAGTTCTGAGGGTGTTTTTCAACGCAGAGGCACGGAGACACGGAGAAGCGGAGAAGCGGAGAAGGAGGAAAATCTTGATTCGGTACGATTAATCTACAGCACCTCGCGAAGCGCTTTGGATTAAAACAAGGTATTGTTTTCTTGCTTAATCGGGATAATTTGATTGATATTTTTTTTGTTAATCAGTATTTTCATTTCTTATTTTTATTTAAATAATAGGTCTTTTGGTTATGTCTTTAAATACGATTGTTGGTTTAGAACCAAGGCACATGAATATTGGCGATTTCGTTGCTTCCACTTTTAAAGAGGAAACAGAAGGGGACTATTGTTTCAAATTTCTATTGATGGAAGAAGTCAAATATTTCTACTCCCAAAAATACGCAATGTCATCCTCAGAAGCAGCTCCCAAACAATCCAGTTACGATAGATCTGGCACACAACAGTCGACCATACCAAAATTACAAGATTTGGCAAAACAAGCTTTAGTCGAAGATATCGGCTCTTTAGCAGAATCTATCAAGCTGTCAGGCCCTCGGTTAAGTTTGAAAACGGAAGATCTTGATGGAAAGATGAAATTCTATAGACTTTCCAAGCGCCAGTTTAACGAAGATTCCATTCAAAAATTACGTAAAGAGGAACTGAGACGGCTTCTCTTTCCTTTGATAGCGAATGATCAGCCTTCTGTATCCTTGTCTAACTTCTCCATGACCTTTTTTTCTTATGTGATCAGTGATGGTCTGGGAGATTTTGCAAACTTAATGCACGTGACAAACTCTCTTCACCATGAGTACCCTGAACTTTTTCAAAAAATAAAAGTTATCGCTTTAGTTCCTGAAAAATTTAAAGAAGTCATACAGAAAGCTTTCTCTTTTTTCACTGAGACATTTAAGGAACAACTTCATTTGTATTATCATAATTATAAAGTTTATCCTCCTAAAGACTCAGACTTTTCAATCGATCAAGAGACTCAACAATGGCTGAAAACAACTTCAATATTTCTTGAAATATCCACAGCTCCTAAAGAAGGCCTGGAGAAAATCTATCAATATCTTCCCGACCAAGTTCTTCATGCACAGATAGGGGAATCCGCAGCCACATTCGACATTGAACGTCTTTCGATGAATCAAGACGAAAATACTCATACTTTTTATACAAATAATCTGGGCTTTCATCCTACCGAGCTTGGGATGTTTATAGATCCTGGGCTAAAACGACACACAAATAGTGGGTCTTTATTCCAGCTCAAAGATAAGGAACTTCAACAGAGACTTCTAGATGGTGAAGAAAGTGATGCTTACCAATCGAACAATTCCTTGTTTTTCTGTTATATGACAAGGCACTTCAGCCATCCTTTGATTTATATTTTCACAATGGTTAAGTACAGTGATGACAACAGCAAAAACATCGATATTGCCCTTCTTGGTAACCAACAGAAAACGGTTAACGTTTTGAAGTTTTGTTTAAATTACCCTTCAGGTACGATGCGGGAGTTTATCAAAAAGTGTGGCATTCATAAGGTTAAAATCATTAGTCGAAATACAGAGCACTCGCCTTTTGAATCATTTACTTATTTGTCAAAAGACCCAGAGTCGGAAGAGCAGAAAACGCTTAGAATTATTGCCCCAGCTTTTCTTACCAACGAAGATATACTGACACTCATGGCTTTCAGTGAATCTCCATGCGGAGTTACGGGTGACACATCATTTGCTGATGCGATAGGAATGAATAAACTTCCAATATACGAGATGGATTCTTTTAAAAAGGTGTTGTACAATTATTATATCGAAATTGTCGAAGCTAATATTCCTTCTGAGGAGGCTGAAAGCTTCTTAAAAATGGCAGAAAAACTAAAAGGGCTTCCGGATAGATCTATTTCTACTCCATACGTTTTTTGTGAGGAATTAGGAGCTCTTCTTAAGAACCGAAAGATATTAGAAGTCAACAGTAAGGTAAACTGCATCATTTCTTCTCAATATAATGCAGTATCTAGTATTCCCAAGATAGTGAGGAGGGCTTTGTTACACAGAGCTTTTCCTGAGCTTGTAGATGTGGAAAAAGAATTTATTGAAAGAGTCTACCGAAGTAAACAACCTCTTTCAGAACACTTAAAATGGTTAAGGGAAAAGCAGGAGGCTTTTTCTCTGTCATGACCTGCTTATTAAATAGTTTCAAGGTCGACACCAGTATCTCTAGCAATAGTGTGCATGGGGTTCATTTTTTTCGATATCTCTCTGACGATGATATCAATTTTTTGGTCTCCAAATACTTCCCAAATAAGAGTGCGCATTTCTAAGGTGGATTCGACAATACGCTCTTTCTTCTCTGTTTCTATATAGAGGTCAATGTCACCACCTTTTTTTTTGTCGTCAACCCTAGAACCATAGAGCCAAATACGTGCAGACTGGCCAAAACATTGATGGGTTGCATTGATTAGAGTTTGAACTTCATGATGATTTAATCTTACCATGAGTCTCTCAATCCATAGGGAATTCATTCATAGGAATCCCCACTTTGTCTTCAACATATTGCTTTACTGACTTAAGAATATTCAAGAGAATAGGTGTACTCTTATGTGCGATACTGATCGCTTCTGCTCTTCGCGTTTCGTCTTCTGGATAATCATGTGAAAATAAATTACGTATTTCTCTTAATTCTTTCCAGGTATCAAATGAAGGGATAATTTCTCGTTTTTCGATTTTATTGATGATATCGAGTTGAGACCCGATGTACTCCTCTTCAAGTTTTAATAGAGTTCGAAAGACTTTTGCCCCTAAGGTGTCTTGTAAATCGCAAATTCTAACGCGAAATGCATCGACTTTATCCAGATCGTCGGTTGAGAGATTAGTAAGTTTCTCTCCTGATAATGGAAAAAGGCCTTGTAATCTGGCGTAGGAACTTCTTAAAAGAGTTGCAAAGCGATACGGTTCTTTGAAGTTCATCAAAAATAACTCAGCAATTTTTTGGTCATATGACATCTGACTTCTCGAAATTGGTATATGGGTTCAGTCATATTATAGATATTTAACCAATAT
>JBCDHL010000229.1:0-4512 GCA_038750095.1 Chlamydiota bacterium | reverse complement strand
CAGCATCAAACAAATCGGTATTGTACTCGATCGCCCCGCTCATTCCATCTAATCGTTCCTCTAAATTAAAAGTGAGGTCAAACTTTGAGCTGCCCGAATCTACCTCGAACTGGCTGACTTTCCATCCCAACTTACTATCATTTAAAGGAGGCTGAAGCACAAACATTACCTGAAACAGGGGATTTTGGCTGACATAGCGATCGGGATGAAGAGCGTTCACCACCTGCTCAAACGGCACATCTTGATTAGCGTAAGCAGACAAAATGACATTTCGGACTCGCTTTAACAGCTCTAGAAAATTAGGATTACCACTGAGGTCGCTACGCAAAACTAAAGTATTCAGAAAATCTCCCATGACTCCTTGTAACTCCGGTCGGTTGCGTTGGGAAGTGACAGTACCAATGACAATATCTTCTTGAGAGGAATAGCGGTAAAGCAAAACCTTGATGGCTGTCGCCAGTGTTATAAATAACGTGACACCCTCTTTCCGACTCAGGGTTTTCAGCTTTTGAGTTAAATCTTTTGAGAGTGTCAAAGCAACCCGCGAACCAGCAAAAGTAGTTTGTGGAGTATGGGGACGATCGGTAGGAAGTTGCAGTTGGGGTAAATTTTCCAATTGTTTCTCCCAGTAGGAAAGCTGACTGGAAATAATTTCTCCCTGTAACCACTGTCGCTGCCAAACTGCAAAGTCAGCATATTGGATGGTTAACTCTGGCAGAGGTGACGGTAAGCCCTGAGAAAATACCGTATAAATGCTTTCCAATTCTGGCAAAAATACACTGGTGAGGGATTCTCCATCCATCACAATATGATGCACGGCTAAGTAAAGCCGATAATCTGTTTCGGCAAACTGAATCAGAGTTGCTCGCAATAAGGAGTCTTTGGCTAAGTCAAAAGCAGTACGAAGTTGTTCGGTGGCAATTCGCAATGCTTCGGTTTCTCGTTCTGTTTCAACCCAGGAGCGCAAATCCACGACAGGTAAAGTTAAAGCCGATCGTGGATGAATCTCCTGAACTGGCTGTCCGTTGACGACTCTAAATGTAGTCCGGAGAATTTCGTGACGGTGGATCAGTTCTATCAAACTTTTTGACAATGCGGAAACATTAATATTCCCACCTAAATGAATGGTAAAGGTTTCGTTGTAGATCGGTTCCAAGGGAGCTAATTGGGCGAGAATCCACAATTGTTCTTGACCAAAAGATAAAGGAATAGTTTGCTGTCGTGAAATGGGTTCCACGGATGGCCAACGATTTAATTGCTCTTCTTGAGCCATCAGGGTAACAATTTTGGCTAACTCTGCTACTGTAGGACACTCGAATAAGTTATTTAGCTGTAATTCTACCTGGAAGCGATCGCGCACCAGCCCCATAATTTTGGTAGCTAATAGGGAATGACCACCTAATTCAATAAAGTTGTCATTGATTCCGATGGGAGAAATACCCAGAACTTCTGACCAAATTTGAGCTAGTTGCAGTTCCACCGAGTCGCGGGGAGCAACAAAACTGCTTTCTCTGGGAAAACTTGAAGTATCGGGGAGTGGTAAAGCACGACGGTTGACTTTGCCGTTAGGAGTTAGAGGTATTGATTCGAGAAAAACAAAAGCAGCAGGAATCATGTACTCGGGTAGCTTACTCTTCAGGAAAAAACGCAAATCATTAATCGTAATTTTTGAGTCATTGGTAGTTAAATAAGCAACTAGACATTTGTCTCCTGGAATGTCTTCGCGAGCAATGACTACAACTTCTCGCACCTGGGAATGTTGGGCAAGTACAGTTTCAATTTCTCCGAGTTCGATACGGAAACCTCGAATTTTTACTTGATTATCAATACGTCCGAGAAACTCGATATTTCCATCAGGTAAATAACGAGCTAAATCGCCAGTATTATAAAGACGAGCCTCTGAGCGATCGCTAAAGGGATCGGAAATAAATTTTTCAGCCGTCTTTTCTGGAGTATCATAACCAGAGGCCAAACATTCTCCACCAATATAGAGAACACCAGTCACCCCAATAGGACAGGGATTGAGATAGGAGTCAAGAATATAATACAAGGCATTTTGAATCGGTTTTCCATAAGGAATACTCGCCCACGATCGTTCTACTTTGTCAATAGGGTAATAATTTGACCAAATGGTTGCTTCCGTTGCGCCACCCAAACCAATAACCTGAGTTTTAGGGAAACTTGCTTTGAGAGTATCTGGTAAAGTTAGGGGTATCCAATCTCCACTCAAAAAGACTAATCGCAAATGACTTTGAGTTTGAGTTTCAGAGGGAAAAAAGTTCACCAGTCGTTGTAGTGCTGCTGGAGCAGAATCCCAGAAGGTAATAGGTTCAGTGCAGAGTAACTCTACTAATTTCTGTGGCTCTTTCAGTTCGTCAGATGAAGCCAGGTGAATAGAAGCACCTGCTGCCAAAATCCCAAAGATATCATACACTGACAGATCGAAGCAGAGGGAAGTCACAAACAAAAGGCGATCGCTCCCTTTCACTTGGAAAGTTTTGTTAACCCAATCAATTAAATTAACAGCCGATTGATGACGAATAATTACGCCTTTCGGTACGCCTGTGGAACCCGATGTGTAGATAATATAAGCAGTATTGTTTGAACTTGCCACTGCTCCTAAATTCTGCTCAGACATTTGACTAAAGTGCCAGTTCGTCCATAAGGATTTCTTAGACTTGACTAGAGGTTTGTCTTTTTTAACCTTTTGCATTCCCTCTTTTTCAAGAATCACATCATACCGATAGCGCAGTTCGTTCTCAAATCCCTGCTCCCGCTTTAGAACCGAAATCTCGGCGATCAATTCTAATTGAGCAGGCAAACTCCAGAAGAAATCTTCATCAAGATACAGTTCCATGCCTAGATTGGTTTTGCTTTTGCCCAGAGACTTTGCGAACTCCTCTTTTCGACGAGCATCCATGATATCTGCAAGTAAAATTGCTCCTCCCGGTGCTAATAGTGCTAGCGCATCTTCGATCGCCTGCTGTAAATAAAGAGTGCCTGGGAAAAATTGAACGGTACTAGCTAAAATAATCAGATCGAACGGGCTATCTTTGATGGAGTCGATTTCGTCAGCAAAACCGATCAAGAGCTTGATATTGGCATGATTATTTTGAACTAAAGTCTCTCGGTTGCGTGCTTGGGTTACTTGTGAGGGATCGAGTCCAACATAAAGCTCGACAGTCGGAGCGATCGCAAACATAATCTCTCCCGAACCACAGCCAATTTCCAGGACTCGTTTTGCCTGTCCCAAGTAAGGTTGGGCTAGTTTAACAACATGGTTTTTATATTCGTCAACTTCTGTCTCTGAAAAAGGTTGGCCGGTATAGCTACTGATGAACCCACCCGCTGTCACGCGATCGCTTGCCTGTTGGGCTACCCAATCCCACAGAGATCTTGTAGCATGGCGATCAATTCTTTCCGCCAAGGGTTTCGGTATATCCATATCCAGGCAGAGCAAGTGGTTCGATTGTGGGTGTTTCCACTGCTGTTCTCGAACAGTCCGCAAGTATTTTTGCTCTGTTACTAGATAGCTCACCGCTTGAGATGAGATAATCCTTTCCATGCGAGCGATCGGCCATTCTGGATCGAGGGAAATATAACAACCACCTGCTTTGATCGCGCCCATTACAGCGACTATCATATAAGTAGAGCGATCCAAATAGATACCAATCCTCTCCTCTGCTTTCACCCCCAACTTTTGCAAATAACGAGCTAATTGATTCGCCCGACTATTCAACTCTTGATAAGTCAACTCTTCCTCTTCAAACACAACCGCTACCGCATCCGGTGTTTTTTCCACCTGTGACTCAAATAACTGATGAATGCACTTATCCTGGGGATATTCAACCTGAGTATTATTCCACTCAATTAATAACTGATGAAGTTCAGATTCAGTCAACAACGGTAATTCAAAAATAGGCGTTTCTGGATTAGCTACAATCCCCTCTAACAAGGTCAGATAATGCCTCGCCATCCGCTCTATAGTTTCAGGATAAAATAGATCGCTATTATAATTCCATCGAACATTTAACTCATTACCTACTTCAATAAATTCTACAAAAATGTCATAGAGAGCGCCACGTTTTTCTCCCAACAAATAAGGCTCAATTTGAAGTAATCCCTCTGGAAATTCTGTCTCATACCATCCTAATTTTTGCCAACTAAACATCACAGAAGAAACCAGATTATGACGGCAATTACTTTTCAGTTTCAACTGCTTCACAAATTGACTCAAAGGATAATTAAAACCTTCATTTTTGAGAGCTTCATCAACCGTCCGACCAACTTGTATCAGCAATTCCTTAAAAGTAGTTTTACCCTCCAGATTCCCCCGCACAATAACTAAACTTGCCAAATTTCCGGCTACATCTTTAAACTCTTTTTTACCCCCTCTATTTTCGGTCGGAATATTAACAATAATATCTTCCTGATTTGTGTAGCGATATAACAACACATAAAAAGCACTCAAGGCAATTTTAAACAGATTAATACTATCAAATTCTAGTTGTT
>JBCDHL010000228.1:0-4519 GCA_038750095.1 Chlamydiota bacterium | reverse complement strand
TAATTAATATTCATCGACTTAAGATATCACAGATATGAGGCTTCCTCAAATAATATCAAAGACACAGAGATTGATTTATATCACTGTGCTAACTTGCAACTCTTTCACAGGATCTAAACCATAGAATAGGTAAACACCACTTGCATTGAGTATTCTTTTGACAAGCCCTTCATCAACTTTTTCATTTTTTACCAAAGCATATTTTTCTACTGCAAATCTCCTGAAAATCTCAAGGGTTTTGAGCTGTAAATTAGCTTCAGCTTCGCTTATTCCGCCGTACAAACCCTCGCCATAATTATTGATGGTTATCGGAGAAAAGTTTAAGTCTCGCATATGTGGAAAGAAATCACTTTTACCGTACTGAGTACGGTGTAACCAAGAATGCATAACCGTAACATGAAAGATAAAATCTGTGAAAAATTGCTCCACTAGTTCACGGTCATGTTTTTCTGGTTTCATTGGATTTCTGGCTATATGTCGCATGGATTTTACTCCAATGTCACTACTTCTGTATTTACTTCTGTCAGGAGCTATTGGGTTTGGCGTCCCTCCAATTTCTAGAGAATTACTCCAGCCAGCTTCATCGAGATCTTCCCCCGCCCAAGGTCGATATGTAGGTGAACTTTTATGAAGCTTTAAGAAGAATTTATGAACTTGATTCCAGTCTTTAACGATCTCATTCCAGTTTTGTTCGAAAAACTCTTTAACGCTTTTTTCAACAATATCGAAATGGAACTTTTGCACATGTGCAAAGAGGTGATTTTTTTCCATGGGCTCTCTTGGTTTGAATGAGAAAGGGTCAAGAGCTGCGAGGGTGTCATTGATAAGATTTCCAATACCTGCAACACTGAGTGCTGAAGCATTTAAAACACCATCTTCGCCAAAAATTGCAGTCTTTCCAAGTTCATTACTAATTTTTCTTATAAACTGACAATGAGGAAGTAGAAATTCTCCTAGCTTACTACCATTCAAATAATCATGAACAAGTTGGGAAACTCTTGCTCCATAAACGTGACCTATAGCTAAGTGATAAGTCGTTTGTCCGTATACGTGGAATACACTGTTTGCGATTCTAAGGCCTTTTTTAAAGTCATCATCCTTTGGCAAGTAGACTTTCAATAGGCCTTTATCGTGATTATCAGAGGATGGATGAAGGGTTTCTCTGAATTGGACTTCAATTTTTGAAATTTCATGTTTTTCATTTTCACCTTCCTTCCAAAAAATTCGCACATTTGGAAGGCTCTGTAATTTATCAAATTGATAGTCGTCCCAATTGACTTCTGAAATAATGAATTCGCCAAGCTGTTTGAAATAAATTGGGCAAATACCATTGGTTAACATGTTCCAGGTATTTTCTTGGGTAAGTTCAACTTGATCGACACAATAGGCATCTTGTACATCAGAAGCATCGTTCCAATCAAAAAAATCCAATTTCTCTTGTAAGGTTTCTTTCCCGCTAATCAAAGATGCTGGAATGGCTGCAGTGGCGATATGAAATAGGTAACTCAATGGAACCTTTTCCTCTTCAAAGATCACATCCATTTCTACGGTTCCAAGATCAGACTTTCCCTTTTCAACAGTAACTTTTCTTTTTCCCTCTTGAACCTCAGTCCTTTGCTTTATAAACGCAAGCCGTTTTGCCAATTCATTGTCACGTTTTATTTCAGGGTGTTCCGAAGAGAGTTTTTCCTCACGGCAGAGTCGAAAAGTTAGCGATATTTCGTCAAGAGACTGTTTACTAATGGGTAATCCAATTTCAAATTTACCTTCAGGGGATGTTTTTCCGTAAGCTAGAAAATTATTGGTCGAGTCATATACGTGAAATTTACCTTTTTTAACAAAATGCCCATCGAAATTTTTTAAATAACCGTTAATTGGGGTTCTATCGGATGGGTATACTTGGGTAGGGATAGTCATCACTAAACTCCTTTTTAGTGTGCTACATGAAGGACCTGTATTGCTATGCAGTCAGTGCTCTTGCGTAGCAGATTCAAAAAAAGACTATAAATTTCCGAATACCATACCTGTTAGATAAAATTCCTTATAAAAATATCAGGGGTTTTTCGTTAATAAGACTTAGGGTTTTTTGATGATTATTCTTGATAGTTGCTTTCTTAAGTAGATAATTTCTTGTAAGTTCCTATCTTTTTTAAATTAAATGAAGGATAATCTAAGACTTGTGGATTGTTGCTAAGGTTAATACTCGTTCACTAAGAGGGGACAAGGACTCAGCTTCGTAGTTTCCCCATTGAGTGATAATAGAAAAACCCGCTTTTTTTAGCATTTCGGAAATTGTTGTCGGGTCATATAGTTTTACACTCTCACAGTAAGAACGACCAGGAAAGTCGATAGTTTTAATGACCTTATCCCCAACAATCTGTCTAGAGATAGATACCTTTTCACCGTTGACAACTAGCTGGTCATCTGCTTTCAGGTTTTGGTAAACATGCGGCACATTAAGGTAGTCCATGAAAAACAGTCCTCCGTCCGTTAGAGATTCGAAAATGGTATGAAGAACTTCCAGGTTCTGCTTATTGGATTCAAAATATCCAAACGATGTAAACATGCTAAGAATCACCTCAAAGTGTCCAAGGTTCCTGATATCTCGCATATCTCTGCAGAGAAATTTTACTGCATCTACATCTTTAGAGTTTGCGATCGCTTTTTCGATAAGAAAATTAGAGGTATCAACACCTGTGACATGATAACCTAGTTTTCCAAGAAGAATGGCATGCCTTCCAGAACCACAACATAGATCGAGAATTTTCTCATGGCCGGTGAGGTTTAGATGATGACATAAAAAATTGATGTGTTTTTTAGCCTCTTCTTCACCTCTGTGAGCATAAAGATTGAGGTAGTCTTCATTAAACCAATCTAAATACCAGTCAGATTTAGAAGCTCCAGACAAGCTCACCTCCGACATATAAGGCCGGTTCAAGCTTGAAGTGCTTGGGATGTTTGTTGTCACGGTCAGAGATACGAAGCATGCCCCCTAGGGTTGAACCTACATGGATATTACCTTCCAGACGGGGGTTATCTTCGTAAAGAAGAGCAAACTCTACTCCAGAGTTGCGATATGAAAAAAGACCCATTGAGAGGTTTTCGTTTTTGTTTACTCTGTAGCGTACATCAAAAAATCTCATAGCCAGAGCGGCTGTTAAACAGCAGTCATAGCAGTACTCTAAAGATATATTAACGGGAAAAACAGCATTCAGTTTCCAACACTTGTTGTATTTATAGTCAAATCCTACGACGGGATAGACGCGATCCATTTTCATTCCTGTTTGGACAATCACCCCTAAGTGTAAATTCGTAAGGTCGTTGTAGTCATATTTTCCCCATAAAACAAGATCATAATTTGTATAATAACTAAAATTCCACTGATTCGCATCGACGTTAACAGCTAGCTGACCTTGCCAGATCCAGTCACAAAACCGGTTGCTGAATAGACGTAAAAGAAAAGAGACTTGGCTGAAGTCAGTTTGATGAAAAAAGGGGTTTTCATCCCAACACAATCTCGCATAGTTATAGGCTACTCCCGCTGCATATGCTTCACGAGCATAAGCTAAATAACAAAAGGCCATACCAGTAGATCCCCGCCAGTTACTGAAACTCATCTTTTGATCTCTAAATCCGTCTTTCTTAAAGTGCGTGCTTGCTACTGAGTCAAACTCTCCCTCAATTCGAAAGGGGCCGGGATGTTCTTGAGGCTCATCAATATCTTCTAAACCGAAGATATCATCGTCAATATCACAATAAAGTGGTGATGAAAGAGTCAATAGTGTGCAGAAAATCAAAAAAAGATTTAAGTTTTTCACGTTCAAGCTCCAAATCTCAAGTACTATACCGAAGTGAACTCAGAAATTGGGATTTTGGCTTCCATAAATCCAATTTTTGATTTGGCTACGGTATATTAAGCTAAAAATGGTACTTTACAACGGAAGTGTATTACAATTCAAGATTCTGTTTTACCGGAGATGACTCAAGACCTCACTAATAGAATTTTTAAGATAAATCTATTTATAATTTCTTGTTAAGAATTGTTTAATGTTTGTTTTTTTTGTTTCTTTCATCTTATAATAGTGAATGTATTTTTAATAAATGTCAGGTATGAGGAATTGTAATGTCAGTGAGTTTTGAGCAGGTGGGTGCCTTTAATCGTATCCGTTGGCCTAATGGTGCTCATAAAGAAGAAGGTTGCCACTGGATGGGTAAAATGGTGGAGTGGTACTTCGATTACGGACAAACCTCATACAACGTCACTCATCAAGAATGTGACTCTGGAATTTTGACAGAAAAGCACGAAGCTAAACGGGGATTAGGCCGTACGATTTTAAAAGTCGTTGCTTGTGTATTGAAAGCCATAAGTCTGATATCCATTGCGATTCCTTTATTGATGCTCATTGGAAAATTGTTCTACCGATGCGATAACAATTTTATAATAAAGAAGAAAATAGGCGACCCAGAGATAAATCAAAACGACCAAGATATCATTCAAGATCAGGTTCAACAAGAATTT
>JBCDHL010000227.1:0-4522 GCA_038750095.1 Chlamydiota bacterium | reverse complement strand
GCCAGATGCCACTCATCGATATTCATGTTTTGGAAGGTGTCTTTGACGCTGACGAAAAGGTTTAGGTATATATGAGTCTATCAATGATGCAGTCCGATTTACAAAATACTGACGAATGTGCACTCTGTGGGTTGGAGACAGGAACCCAAAGAGTCTCTGACGGATCAAATGCATTCTGTTGTCATGGATGTCACGCTGTTTATGGCATACTATCTGCTAAGGGAGCAGTGGACAATTACCAAGATTCACCTGTTTTCCAACAAGCTATAAAATCGGGATTGATATCCAACCCTTCTCTTCTTGAAGAAATAAAAAATGCGCAATCAGTAAAAAATTCGGATGAGCTGAAGAAATACTATTTTGAAGTCACCGATATGTGGTGCCCATCTTGTGCGGAAGTTATTCGGTTGATTTTGTTACAGGAAAAGGGTGTGGTGCATTGTGTTGTGGACTACTGTACAGATTTAGCATGCGTCGAATATTCTCCTCGACACCTCGGAAAGGAAGAGATCAACCATCTAATCACTAAGCTCGGATATGGGATACAGCCGATACAAGGCGAAGGGAGCCGCCCGGTAAGTTTTCCGCTTCTTCTTCGTTTTGTCCTTGCCGCTTTTTGTTCATTGAATATTATGATGTTTTCTTACCCTCTTTATGCTAATTACTTCTCGAATGATGCCACTGGTTATTCTCTACTGTTAGCACGCCTTTCTTTTTTTGCTTCACTACCCGTCGTCACAGTCTGTATATGGCCCATCGCTAGGAGGTTTATCAACAGTCTATTCCTAGGAATGATTGGTATGGAAGCACTCGTATTAACCGGTGTCTTTTCTGCTTTTGGACTTTCAGTATATGAGTTGATTCAGGGTGGTACACATGTCTATTTTGACTCGATGTCAGTCATTGTTACTCTGGTATTGCTTGGAAAGATCATCGAAAGCAAGGCTAAATTTTCTTCGAAAGAAACCTTGTTACGTCTTGTTCGCTCAAGCCCAAAGCGCGCACGTAAGTGTTTTGACGATGGTGAAGAACGCTTCGTATCTATGAAAGAGATTTCTACTGGTGACCTTATCAAATCGGTAACTGGTGAGAAAATTGTTCTTGATGGTGAGGTTATCATAGGTGAGGCAGCATGCGATGAATCAATCATGACTGGCGAGCACCTTCCCCGAAAGAAAAGAGTGGGTGACCAAGTTCTGGGTGGCACCCTCGTTCAACGTGGTAATTTATGCTACCGAGTCTCAGCGAATATCGAAGAGACTGCATTACAAAAAATCATCGATTCAGTCAACCTTGATATAGGAAACAAGTCTGTTTATATTCGTGCCGCGGATCAGGTTGTCAAGTTCATCGCACCTACAGTGATTATCATTGCGATCATTACAGGGCTGTTTACCTACTTATTATTATCGGGAGATCACGCATTACATGAAGCATTGATAAGAATGGCTTCAGTCCTTCTTATATCCTGTCCATGCGCAATTGGCATTGCAGCACCAATAGCAGAATCAACGATGATGCACACTCTTGCAAACCATGGTGCACTTGTACGCAATCGAGCGTGTTTACCTATGTTAGGTAGAGAGTCATGTTTTGTATGTGATAAAACCGGGACGATCACCAAAGGGTGTTTTTTTGTCAGATCTGGTCTTGATCGGCTGGATAAAACACAACTCTCCGTTTTGAAGTCATTGACCTCTCAGTCGACACACCCCGTTTCAATCTCAACCTTTCATGCGATTAAAGATCATGAAGCTCTTCCTAATTTGGAAACAGAGGAGGTGGCAGGAATGGGAATGATCGGATGGCTGAATGGAGTTTCCTACCTTTTTGGCTCTTTTGCACTGATAGAGTCCAAAGGAATAGAAATCCCAGCAAAGAAGACTCACCATGTAGGGGAAACCGTCTCTTATTTTTGTGAAGGAAGTGGACCAATTGTTCCTATTGTTCTTGGTGACGAGTTACGTGAAGACGCAGTTGAAACGATCTCTTCCTTTCCCCCCACCCCCACCTATCTACTTTCAGGGGACTCTGAATCTGTTGTTCAGTCAATCGCGAAAAAATGCCATTTTACTGGATATCGAAGTGAATGTCACCCTCTTGAAAAAAGAGAGTTTGTGTCCGAGCTAGTTGGTCAAGGAAAAACGGTTTGCATGTTAGGTGACGGAATAAACGACGCACCCGCTCTGACAGCGGCGTCACTGGGAATGTCTGTTGTGAACGCCACAGATGTCTCTATCCACGTATCGGACATCGTACTAACAACAGACAAACTATCGACACTTCAAAAAATTCGCAAGATAGGGAGAAAGGGACAAAAGATCGTCAACCAAAATTTGTTTTGGGCATTTTTTTACAATTCTATTGGAATTGTTTTAGCCATCTTTGGGTACTTGACACCAATCTACGCAGCTTTTGCGATGGTGGCAAGTAGCTTTTTTGTCATTTTCAATGCTAGGCGTATAAAGTGACTAGTCAATAGACAAAACCACTTTGCCTGAATTACCAGACAACATGGCTTGAAATCCCTCTTCAAAATTTTCAAAAGATAACCTATGAGTAATTATCGGAGTAAGGTCGAGACCCGCTTCTATTAGATTGATCATTTGATACCAGGTTGAAAAGACCTCTCTTCCATAAATTCCACGAATATTCAACATTTTAAATATAACTAAATCCCAGTCAATAGAGCAATTTGAAGGTAAAATACCCAATAAAGCGATGTTACCACCGTTTCGCATATTTTCAAGCATGTCTGAAAATGCATGAGGACTTCCTGACATTTCTAGACCTACAGTGAACCCGTTATTTATCTGATATTTTTTCATCACATCACCCAGTGACTCTTTAGCAACATTTACAACACAGGTTGCGCCCATCTTCTTTGCGAGATCAAGACGAGTATCATTGATGTCGGTGACAACCACATTACGTGCTCCTGCCTGTTTGGCGATAGCGGATCCCATCATGCCAAGTGGGCCCGCACCAGTGATTAAAACATCCTCAGCAGTTAAGGGATATGAGAGGGCTGTATGAACAGCATTTCCAAAAGGATCAAAAATTGAAGCCACTTCGTCACTAACAAACTCTGGAAGCTTAAAGATGTTTTCAGCAGGTAAAGCAGCGTACTCAGCAAATACCCCTGGGCTGTGGTATCCAATCCCGAGAGTGTTCATACACAAGTGTTTCTTTCCAACCATACAATTGGCACAATGATTACACGTCAGGTGACCTTCCGCACTGATACGATCTCCCACTTTAAGGTGCTCGACATGGCTACCGACTTCAACAATTGTGCCCATGAACTCGTGACCAATCACAAGAGAAACCGGCACATTTTTCCTAGCCCAATCATCCCACTTATAAATGTGAATATCGGTGCCACAAATGGCCACTTTATGCACTTTGATTAATACGTCATTATCAGAAATCGTGGGGATAGGCACTTCCTCTAACCAGATACCTTCTTTCGCTTCTTTTTTCACTAATGCCTTCATGTAAAACTACCCTTTTAAACACGATTGGTGTAATTATCGCTTCCGATTATAGAACTTCTGGTCGTTAAAGTATATAAATTATTGAAAATCAAAAATATTTTTAAACTAAGGGAGTTTTTTTTGAGAAGTAACATCACTGCTAGAGTCACTTTCAAGTAGGTAGTCATAACTAATATTTGCACGTGCCTTTCTCATAATTTCCTCCCAAACGCTTTTCACATTCTCATCAACCTCCACAAACCTTGATGAATATTGCATTCCACTCGCTAGCTTAGAGTCCAAAACAGTCATTTTATAGTAAGACCAATGCGGTTGCTCTGAATCATCAACTTTCCATTCAAAGATAATATGATCTAAGCCGGAATCGATAACTTTTGTTTCAACATTATTCCCAGTTTTATCTTCAATTCCTTGAATCATTTCATAGTAAAACGTATATGGAGAAGCTGCTTTAAGAGAAAAAACATCAATAGAAAGTTTCTCTGTCCAGTCGTTTGAGTCTTCTCCTTCTAAAATAAATTCTTTGTTTATCGTTGAGGATTCAACCAAGTCCCAATTCCTACCATCAAGGGAAAAGTCGACATCGACATTCACCTTCTGAGGTACTACAGAAAAGTCGTGATCTCTCAATATTGTTGCCCATATATCTTTATTTAAACCCATACCTTCTCTGTTTTTTGTCGTATAACGGAAGAACTGTAAACCTAATGGGGTTCTGGAGACTTTTATCAAACCATGTTGAGCCTCTCGCTCAATTGGGTCAATCCACCATTCAAAAATGAGATGGTCTTCATCCTGCTCAATCACTGTCGAATCGAAAATATTTCCAGATTTTTCATTAAGAATTTTCATGAAGCGTTCATAATAGACATCTAACGGGATGTTCCCCACATTGATGTGGTGTAAAATGATCGCCTCTTTCCAATTTTGCGGATCCTGGTTTTCAGGAACATATGTCTTCTCACCGACTTTGGTTTTTCCAGCAAATATCCAATTTCTACCATCTTCTTCAAAAAACAATTTAT
>JBCDHL010000226.1:0-4523 GCA_038750095.1 Chlamydiota bacterium | reverse complement strand
CTTCCTGTAACAGGTCTTTTACCGCCTCTTCCCTTAGTTTTTGATTCAACTAATGGGTTTATGTTGTCGCTTAGTCTTTGTTTTATGAATTCTTCTAAGTACTTTGGATATTCATTGATAACTTCTTGGGCGGTTTCACCAGAAGATACGACGGGATAATTGATATGTGAGAAGACCCACGCTTCAACACTTTTGTCGTATACCGGTGTAATTTGTCCAACTTCATTGAGGGCTATCTTAAGTTGTTCTTTTATTTCTTTCTTGCTGGCCATTTTAGGCCTCTTTCCTTAGAAAGGTTTTCTGTTTTCTTTACGCTATGGGCGACGACCTCGTGTTTGGTTGCAATTTTGACCAAGACTTTTTTTCCTTTTCCAAAAACAGGCTTTAGTTCTTGCTCTGATAGATGGAAAGTTTCGGTGAGAAATTGAATGATTTTCGCGCGGTCTGTTGTGGTATTTAAGCTTTTATGGTTAACTTTGGTCGAAATTTATAGACAAAAAATTCGTAAATGATTCATGAATTTTTTTAAAAATTACGCCTGGAATTTATCTAACACAGATGGTATGATTCTACGTATGAAATTTTTATTTATTTTGGTATTGATTCCTATGAGTATGTATGCGAAGGATAGTTGTATTTTTTGCCAGATGGCAGAAAAGAAAAAAGAGGTAGAGATTGTTGCTCAATTCGAACACACTTTTGTTATAAAAGACCAGTATCCCGTATCTCCAGGGCATTTGCTTATAATTCCGAAACAACATGCTGAAAACTGGTTCTTAGCTCCTGAGGAAGTGAAGAAAGAAATTACCCTCGTTCTAGACGAGTTAAAATTATTTTTAGAGAAAGAGTACAAGCCTGACGGGTACAATATCGGAATAAACAGTGGGAAGGCAGCGGGTCAAACTGTGATGCATCTTCATGTCCATCTTATTCCCCGTTATGAAGGTGATATGGATGACCCAAGGGGCGGTGTTAGAGGCGTTATACCTTCAAAACAAAAATACTAAGATTTTGTTTGGTAGTGCTGCAAAATACTGATCGTGATTCAAAATTTGGGATTTTGACTTTGAGAAAGCTCCTGATTCTTGAAGTTCATTGGGTATAAATCCTTTCAAATTCGAGCAATGGAGAGAGGTGCGCGCGGAGAAAAAATTCTATGGTGGACAGCATTGCTTTGCAAATGGAGTGAATTGAATCGGATTACTCATCGGCCACCATTGGCAGCCATCAACATCTTCGCTGCAGATGTGAAAGTTCATCCCTGAATCGTCAAACTCATCGATCATGAAAATGTGACCAATGTGGTGAAAATCAATACATTGGTCACCTTGAGAAAAGGAGCAGTGATGATTCATTCTATCGATAAAAGTCCACTTTTGGTGGATAATACCTGTTTCTTCTTGGATCTCACGTACTAGCGTCCGCTCGAATGTTTCTCCTGGCTCTAAACGCCCCCCTGGAAGATCGTGGAGGTTTTTGTAAGGACCGCGCGATTTTTTGATCAGAAGAATACTGTCCTTTTTTTTAATCACTCCATAAACACCAATGTGTGTTGTTGTTTTAGCCATGAGTTTCCTAATGTTTTATGGGTAGATCTGATATTACAGACAGTTCCTTTTGCTCAGGTCTTCTATAAGTTTACTAGGCGAAATAAAATGAATTGCATCGATGCCTATCGACTGAGCTGCTATGACGTTCTCGATTTGATCATCGATGAATATTATCTCTGAAGGGGAAAGCTGTAACTTGTCAATTAGACAGCCATAGGCTTCTTTCTGAGGCTTTTCATAACCTATTTCATAAGATAACAGAACAGGCTCAAATAGATCGTAATAGTCAAACCTTCTAACTACATTTGCTTGATAATGTTGAATATTCGAAAGCATTGGAGTTTGATATCCTTGGCTCTGAAGATATTTGACGATCGCGATCATTCCGGGAACATCGGTAAAACCTGTTACTTTATCATACTCATCAAACCAACCTTCGGGCAAAACGACACCAATTGAAGTTGCATAGTTAGTCCAAAATTCTTTTTCATTCTCATTATTGACCAAGACTTTCTTCCATTTTCCAAGGATAGGCTTAAGTTCTTGTTCTGATAAATGGAATGTCTCGGTAAGAAATTGAATGATTTTCGCGCGATCAGTTGTCGCGATCACACCTCCGAAATCAAATACAATCGCTTTTGTTTTAGTTGGTGCTTGTGCTAAAGCAAACGAAGAGATTAAGTAGGCAAAGCAAGTGGCTAAAATAAATGTTTTTTTAATCATGAAATCTCCCTTTGTCTACACGTTCAAAGAGTTAAGTTATAGCATAAAGACCTCTTATCTTTCACGCGAAACTAGGCTGTTTCCAGTTTAGTGCGGAAATTTTGAATCACGACCGGTATATCTCATGTAACCAAAAATAAAGCGAACTAGTCAAAAAAAGTTTATTTAAAAATGTAAACCGTTCCAATTATTGAATTCAATAAAAACAACTAATGATGGGGTCCGGGCTCTATGATCTATGATTCATAATTTTTGTGAGTTTGGGGATATTTTTTTAAGTGAGGAGAGTGTGGGGCAAGCTGGACTCGAACCAGCGACCAACGGGTTATGAGTCCGTTGCTCTAACCAACTGAGCTATTGCCCCAAAATAAGGATGTCACCATCATAGCAATTTAGCTATCAAGGATCAAGAGAATATATTGGAAAAATTTAGCACCACAAAAATTGTATTTGATGGTAAAGTATGGGCTCTAAATTTTTGGGAGCCTGTAACATGACAGAAGATATCACTAAATTCTACAACGAGCAGCCAAACAAAGAATGGAGTCGTCTTGATGATCCCTACAACTCATTTGAGCTGGTTGCAACACTCAAAGTGATCGATACCTATTTTGAAAACAAAGGTAGGGTCTGTGATATAGGTAGCGGACCGGGGAGGTATGCGATCGAGCTACTGCAACGGGGGCATGATGTTACTTTAGTGGACTTTTCTGTGGAACTGCTTGAAACCGCCAAAGTCGAAGTAGAAAAGCGGAGATTAGCCGAGGGTGCAAACTTTATCTGTTCAGACGCAAGGAAACTGGAAAGGGTGGAGTCCAATACATATGATTACGTGATGCTTATGGGGCCGATGTATCACTTACACGAACTCGATGAACGTCAAAAGGCTCTTAGAGAAGCAAAACGTGTTCTAAAGCCTGGCGGTCTTGCCATCGTTGCCTACCTGAATTCATGGGGAATCATAAGATATGGGTTGGAGCGTTTTTCCAAGCTGTACAAGGATGATGCTTTTTTGCGATCCTTCATAGGTGACGTCTCTATCGACTGGCAATTTCAAAATTTTACGGAATGGTTCTCAACAACACCTCCTATGATGATCAAAGAGTTGGAAAGTGTGGGTTTTGAGGTCGTTCATCAAGTCGGATGTGAAGCTTTTGCTTCGGGAATGAAGCCTGCTATTAGACGAATTGCTGAAGAACACCCCGAGGCATACCAGAATATTTTGAAGTTCATTCCGGAGGCTGCGGCTATGCCTCAATATCGTGATGTCGCTGAGCATGTCCATTTTTTGGTAAGTTAAAATTGAAAACATTACCGATTCGCAGACCGCATGCTATTGCGTAAAATAGTTCGCATCTCTTGAATGATATTTGCTGATACCTCTGGTGGAGTGTTGTCATATCGAATGGCTCGCAAGCCTCCTTCAGGATTGAGAGTTTGTTCATTACTCATTACCAGCCGAACTTGAATATCGACTCCCTTATTGTTTTTTGGGAGCTTTTCACAACAAACCGCTTCAAAAGGTTCTATGTGGATGATGGGTACACCGAAATCTACAGAGACAAAGGCATCGTGATTTAGGTCTCCAGTATGATAAAGCTGATACAACACACCAGTATGAACTTTTGCTTTCTTGAGCTTCTTTTTAGCAACTTTCCATAATAGGTCGATGATACTGGGATCCAATCCTTTTTCTTTATAGTAAATTTTTAAGGGTTTTTTGAGATTGTGGTCACCAGATTCAATGCTATCGTTTTCAAAAAAAATATTAATACTACATTCATCCCAACGTCGATAGTTACCAAAAAGTGGAATATTTACTGCCATTAATTGTGCTTGCTGTTCCTTTGATGTATCCCAAATGGGAATAAAAAAGTGGTACAATTGCCCGGTTAACTCATCATCCTCACAATCCCATAAATTGTGGAGAAAGTTGTCATAAGAAAGAAGGTGATTAACTTGAAATGGACTTTGATTGTTCATCTCTGCAATGGGAGCTATGAGAGGAAGTAACAGGTTGCTCTCTCCTTTAGAAACAAACCCTAGGCTCTTCTCCTGAATTAGCGCTTTAAGTAGCTGTTTGGTCTCTTTTGTTTTCAGCTGTAATTTTTTCTCCAGTCGGGTCATATCGTCATTGAAGATTTGACGTATTCCATAAAAGTAGGCCCAGTAGATTTCAATTTCATCGTCATTAAGTGTATCGATGTTCATGGGATCTAAAATAAATAGTTTGATAGTCTTACGTTTTTG
>JBCDHL010000225.1:0-4575 GCA_038750095.1 Chlamydiota bacterium | reverse complement strand
TCCAATTTCATTCAGTATATGATATATTAATTATAGGAGCTTTGAATTTGGTTAATTGGGTATAAACGGAAGATAACCATTCGTTTTCTCTTTAACTTAGCACAGGATCTTGAAAATTTGTCTAAATTGGTTCAGATCTCCGTTCTTGGTTAAGAAAATGTACAAAGTAGGGTTTAAGGTTGTTTTGTGATGATACAAGAGACGGTCTTATCGTTACCTCCCATACTGATCATCATACCGTATGGGGTTTTTATATCTGCTTGATTATCAGCTTTTTTTGTAAACTGATTGACTAGATCGACAAGTTGACGAACACCGGTAGCTCCTGTTGGATGGCCAAAACCTCCTAGCCCTCCTGAAAGATTTGTTGGAATTTTACCGTCGATAGATGTATTGCCGTCTTTAATGAATTCCGGCCCTTTGCCTGGTGAAGCAAAACCTATCGCTTCGAGTGCCAAAATAGCGGTGATTGTGAAGCAATCGTGAATTTCTAGTATGCTCAAATCGCTTAGTTGAATCTTTGCTTGCTTTAAAGCTTTTCTCACAGCAATTTGTGTCGTTGATAATACAGTGAGATCTTGCGGTTTCTGCGTGATATCCCCTTCAGCTTCACCGATACCTATGATTTCGATGGCATCATTTTTGTGAATTCCACTTCTAGCCAGGCCTTCTTCAGAAAAGATGGCTATTGAGGAAGCTCCATCAGAGACTTTTGAACAGTCGAAATAGTTGAGGTGTGGAATAAAGCGTTTGGGATTTGGTGCGGCCATTGCAAGTTCGTATAAATTGTTACTCACGTTTTCATATTCTTGAGCTTTTGGATTTTTTCTGGCGTTGATGATTGCTTGTTGGTACCAGGTTGCCATCGCTTCACGCGTATTTTCGTACCCATATTTTTCGTAATAGGCACCTGCTCGTTCTCCAAAAATATTTGGAAAAAAGTAGGCATGGCCATTTTTACGCTCCTTAGAATAGTATCCAGCACCAGCTAATATATCGGCACCATATATCGCTTTGACGCTATTTTGTATTTCGAATCCTGTAACGAATGTCGCATCAGAGAGTTCTGAGAGGATGCTTTTTGCTGCTGTTGTGATAGATCTTCCACCTGTACCGCATGCACCCTCCACGGAAACGCATGCCTTACCTTCTACAGAGGGACAGATGAATGGTAAAAATCCGGGTAGATTCGCTTGCTTGATGAAACGAGAAGCCATGAAACTGCCTATAACTCCTTCATCAAATTCTGGATTTGGAACTTGCTCAAGAGTCCCTTTTGCAGTTTCTTGAAGGTAAGTTTCGAAAGGGGGCATCGGTTTTTTTGGGTTAAACTCTTTTCGACCCGTACCAAAAAATGTTGTGGTGTATCCAGCTGCGGCGTAGATTTTTTTTCGAAGGGTTTTCATTTTGAGCTCCCCACTGATTCATTGTGTTTAATCCATGATACCTCGGGCCCATATAGATGGAAAAACCCTGTTTTTAGTACAGTGCTGACGTCAGATAGCGATTTGGCGACATTGGCGTTGACTAGCGACAGAGCGATCTCTACTGATTGATTTAGGTAGTCGCGGGCTAGGGTTTGTCCCATTGTTGTTCCGACGAATAAATGTTGAAAATATTGCTCTATTCTCTCTTCTCTTTTGGATTCCTTCAACATTTTCTTCCATGGGAGGTGCTCTTTAGGTAAAGTACCTAGCTTTTCATCACAGCTTTTTCTCCACTGTGCATTTTCAGCAGGGATGTATTCCTTTTTTTCGAAGTCGTAGTAACCGATGATCTTTGTTCCTGAGTATTGAAAAAAACCATCTTTTTGTGAACCGTCTGGGTTTTGTCCACCAAGTACTCCGTTTTCCACCATGGCGTTGATCAGCGGATGATCAAAAGATTCATCTTTTAAATGTTGGCGCATCGTTTTTGTAATATTTTGAAAGACATCTATGCCGACATAGTCAATGAGCTGAAAGATACCCATTGGCCTGATGAGGTATTCTTCCGTCACTTTATTGAGCATGTATACAGCTTCGTGTAGAGAGTGATGTGAGGTTAGATGATCAACCTGTTTACATGCGTATAGACCTTCAGGAATGAAGTGGCCGTTACCGATGAATCCAGCGACGTCTCTTGAGTAGACGATTGTTTTTTTTAGGCGTTTTCCAAGATCTTGTGAAAATGTAAGAAGGTTGGTGTCTACGTTATCTGGTGGAATGATCTCGAGGAGTTTTTGAACTGCAGGCGGATTATAAAAGTGATAGCCAATGATCCGGTTGTTAAGGTTAGCTTCAGCATTCAGGTAGGAAATCGGTATTGATGAGGTGTTTGTGAGAAAGAAAGTGTGATGTGAGCATTGATCTTTCAGAAACTTATAGAGCTCTGTTTTTACTGAGGCATCTTCAACAATAGCCTCGAAAATAATATTGGCACTTTTTGCGCTCTCTAGGCTTGTTGAAAAATTGGTATATTCGAGAGCTCTATTGACGAAATGGTGAATCATCTCCTCGTTGCTGACAAGTTGTTGATCGTCCCTGTAGACTTCTCTAAGCGTAATAACATTTTTTTCTGCAAATTTGGTAATTTGCCCTCTAAGATATTGTTTCAGAGGAAAGAGAGACTTCTCATTACTGTCTATGAGTGTAATTGTTGGGCATCTGTTTTGTTCTTCAGCCTGAAGAGCAACTTCTTGAACGAGAAGAAGCGAGATGCCGCTACCCATTTTTCCACCAGCGCCAATAACGGCTACGTGATCTAGGTTTAAATTGGTCATTTTTTAGCACTTTTCTCGGTAAATTGTTTCATTTGAAGTGCCCGCTCTTCGGTGGCGAAGCAGACGGCACACATATTTTTTTCTAGTTCGAGAGCTTCCTTTAAGCCCAAGTGATAACCTGTGTTGATTGCGTGTTTGGCTTGAACAACAGCTGTGTATGAGTATGTCGAAATTTTTGATGCTGTAGCGAAGCAATCTTTTAATAGATCTTCGGGTGCACAAACGTG
This sequence comes from Chlamydiota bacterium, assembly GCA_038750095.1. Classification (GTDB taxonomy): domain Bacteria; phylum Chlamydiota; class Chlamydiia; order Chlamydiales; family Criblamydiaceae; genus JAJFMC01. The sequence goes on along the minus strand of JBCDHL010000225.1, from coordinate 1,587 downwards.
ATTGACGATACCAATTTCACGTGCTCTTTCAGCTGTTAGTGCCATGCCGCTCATGATCATCTCTTTTGCTAGGCGTGTACCGACAGCTCGAGAGAGTCTTTGTGTGCCACCAAATCCTGGAATAATTCCGAGTGTTACCTCGGGAAGACCGAGTTTGGCGTGGTGGTTTGCATAGATGAAATCACAAGCTAACGCCATTTCCAATCCGCCACCAAGAGCGTAGCCGTTGACTGCTGCGATAGTGAGAAAGGGGGCTGCTTCTAAAGCATTGGCAACACGCTGTCCTAAGGTGCAGAAGTCGAGCATTTCGAGATGACTCATTGGTTGCATTTCTTTAATGTCGGCGCCAGCGATGAAGGCTTTGTCACCTTCTCCTGTAAGTATTAAAGCTTTGACAGATTCGTTGGGTGCTGTGAATTCGAGGTAGTCAAGGAGTTCTTCGAGTGTTGCTCTATTGAGGGCATTCAGTGCAGAAGGGCGGTTGATTTTTAGAAGGGTGATATCATTGTTTCTTTCGATACTTAGATGACTCATTCCATCTACTCCTACGTCGTAATACAAAGCCATAAGTTAACGAAGAAGGTGAAATTTTTCAAAACATATCTTGAATATTGCTCACAAATTTGATTACACCGATGATGAATCCCTTTTCTCTAAGATGTAGAACTGACCGTGAAAACCTCCTATTTTAAAAACAAAATGGTTTGGATCAGTGGTAAATGGCTCGTCTGAATTACCTGCAAGAGTTGAATTGAGTACAGTAAATCCTATCGATTCAAAGTTTTTACTACTTAGTAACGAATGCGCATGGCCTGAAAGTATCATTTTTCCATTTGGCTTTAAAAGCTGATAACACTTTCTAGCCACTTTAAAGGCAGCTTCTTGATCCTCAAGAACACATGAAGTAAGAGCACCAGAACCAATAATAAGGTCTATAGAACCTGACTGCATCTGTTGTTTCTTGTTTGTATCTAGATAGTAATCCTCGCTATCTGTTACATCCGTTTTTATTGTTACAAAAGATGTTTGAATTTCTTCACTTTTTGTTGCATTTTCAAAACGATAATTAGCGTTTTCTAACGATTTCTGATTAAACTCCAAAAGATAATAATCCATTGGGGATTTATGATTTCTACCAATGCTTAGTCCAAGCTCTCCCTCTCCACCACAAATCTCTACGACTTTTGGTCGTTCCTCACTACAACTATTCAAAATTTCTATGGAAGCTTCCATAATTGCGGGATGAATAATATGCTGGTACTCGTACCATGATGGGCTTTTCGAAGAAAAGAGTTCGGCAGTTGCATATATGATATTTTGTGCTGTATATGGCAAATAGGAAATACCTTCACAAAAATCTCCTATCGATGTTTTCCAACCTGACCAAAATGAGTCTGGTTTTTTCTCCACTAGTCGTATATCAATCTTCTCCAGAGAAGCTCCATTAAAGAGGCGAGATATAACACCAAGTTGAAAAATGAGTTGCTCATCTTCATTGAGTGAACAAACCTTTTTATTCTGGCTCTCTATGAGGGATAAAGTAGAATACCTAAATCCTCCACCGGACAACTCATACCATAAGCTTCC
>JBCDHL010000224.1:0-4578 GCA_038750095.1 Chlamydiota bacterium | reverse complement strand
CTAAGAGTCTTTCTGCGTACTCTGTAATTTTCAAGACCCACTGTTTAAGAGGACGACGCTCAACAGGATGCCCCCCTTCAATAGATTTCCCTTCTTCAACTTCCTCATTTGCAAGAACTGTCCCTAAAGCTGGGCAATAATTAACTAACATTTCTGCTTGATAAGCGAGCCCTTTTTCAAAGAGCTTGGTGAAAATCCATTGGGTCCATTTGTAATGTTTTGGATCGCTCGTTGCATACTCACGATCCCAGTCGTAACTAAACCCAAGAGACATCAGCTGTTTTCGGAAATTGTTGATATTTTTCTCAGTGGTTTTGGCAGGATGTGTTCCTGTACGTATTGCGTACTGTTCTGCAGGAAGCCCAAAACTATCCCATCCCATCGGGTGCATCACATTAAGACCACGCTGTCGTTTGTATCGAGCGAGGATATCTGTTGCCGTATAGCCTTCAACATGCCCAACATGGAGACCCGCTCCTGATGGGTAAGGGAACATGTCGAGCACATAATACTTATCTTTTGAGTAATCGACTTCAGCTTTGAATGTCTTGTTTTCTAACCAATATTTTTGCCACTTAGGCTCGATGACTTTGTGATTATATCTCATGGAGTTCAATTATTTCCTTTATCATTGTTAAAAACACCTATTATAAGGTAAAATCTCCCAAAAAGTCAAAATAAGATAGAGTGCACCTCAGTATACCATCTTTCCCTGTGTGTTAATCCAAACATTATGTTATGATGTGATTTTAGAAATTAGTTATACCCCTATACTAAAGTCGATGAAGGACGAATAAAAAATATTTTATGGCGAGAACTCCCAAAAAGTCAAAAAAAGATAAACTTTTTGATAACCTTCTTAAAACGACCAGGCAATTTATGAAGGGACGAAGCTTTGTGTCTCTTTCTCTTCAAGAACTTATCGACAAACTACGCATCCCTCCACAACACAGAAAAATGTTCCTCGATGTACTCAACACTTTGGTCAGCAATGACGAAGCAACCTACAAAAACAATACCTACCGATGGAACAGAGAACATACCGATACGATATCCGGGGTGATCCGCGTACACCCAAGGGGTTTTGGTTTCGTCGAACCTGAAAAACCTAATGTGTTTTCTGAAGACATCTTCATTCCTAAACACCTTACCCAAAATGCAGTTGATGGTGACAAAGTCGAAGTTCTCATCAATCACGAGACCATCTCCGATAAAGGCCCAGAAGGAAGAGTAATGAGCATCCTCAAACGAGGTCGTACTCATATTGCCGGCATCATTCACAATATAGACAAGTATGGTGAAATAACAGCTTACGTCCCCCTTCTCGGGCTCACCCAAAAAGTTGTCGTCCAACCTGGCGCCCATACATCCATTCAAATTGGCGACCGAATCATCATGGAAGTTCTTGACTGGGGATCGAAAGATACGGAAACTGTTTGTCGTTTTTCACATTATCTTGGCCACATCGACGATCACCGATGCGATATAAAAGCTGCCATTGAAGAGTACGAGCTTCGTGGTGATTTTCCTATTGCAGCCATTGAAGAGGCTCAAGGTTTTGGGAAAGTCGTCAAAAAGAGTGATATTGCCGGACGTGAAGATTTTCGTGATCTGGAATGTATCACAATAGACCCTAAAACAGCAAAAGATTTTGATGATGCCCTCACGCTTACAACAGATCCAAAAGGTCATTACCATTTAGGGGTCCACATAGCTGATGTAACGCACTACGTACGTCCAGACTCGGCTTTAGACAAAGAAGCGCAAGCACGTAGTAACTCGACCTATTTTCCCGGTTACTGTCTGCCTATGCTTCCCAAGGAGCTTTCAAACAACCTTTGTAGTTTACGCCCCAATGTCAACAGACTAGCTGTATCCGTTCTCATGGAAATTAACACAGATGGAGAACTCGTTGACTACCGTATAACGAGATCTGTGATACGCAGCTGTAAGCGTTTTACGTATGAAGATGCAAAACTCGTCTTAGATCAAAAGAAAAAAAGTTCCCATTACCCATTGCTGAAGCGAATGGAAAAGCTCTGCTACCTTCTAAAGGATAAGCGCTATGAGCGAGGTAGCTTAGATTTAGCGCTTCCTGAGCTCGTCATTATCGTCGACGATGAAGGCTTTCCAGACAGAACGGAATATGTTGAATACGACATTACCCATCAGCTAGTTGAAGAATTCATGCTTAAAGCCAACGAAGTGGTTGCGCGCCATCTAACTGAAGAGGGACATCAAGTCGCTTATAGAGTCCATGAAACACCTGCTGATGACAATCTCAAAGATTTTGTCGCTCTTGCCCGTGCTTTTGGCTTCGAGCTTCCTGACACTCCAACACAAGATGAGTTACAACACTTCTTTACCGAAGCTGTTGAATCCCCCTATGGCCAGCATCTTGCAGCTTGTTACATACGACGAATGCGCATGGCAGTCTACTCACCTGAGAATATAGGACATTACGGACTAAGTTTGACTCACTACTGCCACTTTACAAGTCCCATACGTCGTTATGCTGACATCCTTGTCCACCGCACCTTGTTTGAGCTAGGTTTAGAGCAAGACCAGCTAGAAATGATCACTAGCCACTGTTCTGAGCAAGAACGCATCAGCGCGCGCGCAGAGTCTAGCGTTAAACTCTTGAAAAAGCTTCGCTTGATCAAAGGAATTTACGATCACGATCCATATTATGAATATGAAGCTGTCATTACTAGTGTCAGACCTTGGGGTATAACGATTGAAATCCTCGCGTATATGATGGAGTCGTTCATCCATATCTCTGAAATTGGTAACGACTATTTTGAATTTATTGAACGAGAAATGAAATTGTTGGGCAAGCGCTCCAAAATGACTTACCGCTCAGGTGACTCCGTAACTGTCATGCTTAGGCATGTGGATTTCATCACTTTAGAAAGCAAATGGGATTTACTTTCGGAGTTTTATGAACAGGAAAGTAAACCTAAAAAGAAGCGTGGCCCAAAAGGTAAACGAAAAAAAAGAAAAAAACACGATAGGTATTAAGTTAGGATCTGCCATGAGAAAATATTTCATTACAGGACTTGTCATCCTTCTGCCCCTTGCTCTAACCCTAGCAATTGTTATTTTCCTCATCAACTTCCTTACAGACCCATTTGTAGAGATTGTTCAGTCCCTTCTTGACAGGTATGGACTGTTAGACCATGACTTCTTGATTCTAACTTCTGAACAAATTCAGTATGTCTTTAGTCAATTACTAATACTCATTTTCCTCTTCTTTTTCACCGTTGGACTAGGATTCATCGCACGTCTCTTTTTCTTCCATTATGTTATCAAGGGATGGGATTACATCATTCACAAAATCCCATTCATTCGATCGGTCTATAAGACCTGCCAGGATGTGATCAATACAATTTTACAAAGTGATACCAAGTCGTTCAAACAGGTTGTAGTTGTTCCATTTCCGAGTCCAGAAAGCCACAGTATTGGATTGGTGACCAGGGAGAATTTGAAAGGTCTTCCAAGTCGTAATGGAAAAAAAATGATTGCAGTATTCGTTCCAACAACACCCAACCCTACCTCTGGGTACTTAATAATGTTTGAGGAAGATACGATTGAATACTTAGATATGAAAGTAGAAGAAGCCCTAAAATATATCATCTCTTGTGGGGTTATTCTTAATGAACCTTTTAAGACAATTTCCAAGGATCGGGCTCATGACTTATATGAGGAGCGGTTGAGGAGTGAAGAGTCATGAAAAAATATTTCATTACAGGGTTAGCGCTGCTACTTCCCGCGGTTTTCACAGTGATGATCTTCCTTTTTGTTCTCAATATCCTTACAAAACCTTTTGTTGGAACAATTGAGCACGCTCTAAATTATTTTGATATGTTGGACACTCCAATCCTCTTTTTCACCGCCAAACAGGTGATCACATTTTTTAGCCGGGTGATTATTCTCATTCTGCTATTTTTAACGACAGTACTCATAGGGCTTCTCACTCGAATCCTGGTGTTCCATTACCTCATTCGTTTGGGGAATTATATTCTACATAAAATTCCTTTCATCAATAAAATCTACAAGGCGGCACAAGATGTTATAGAAACGATTTTCAAAGATAAAGCCACCACATTTTCACAAGTCGTTCTTATCCCATTTCCTGAACAATCGAATTTATGTTTGGGATTGATTACCAATGCCCCTGAGACAGATGAACCAATCACTGACAATCACGGCAACATCTCTGTCTTTGTTCCTGCGACACCAAATCCCACCATGGGGTTTATGTTGTTATACAAAAGGGAACAGCTCATCTTTTTGGATATGACTGTTGACGAAGCTATTCAGTTCATCGTTTCATGCGGTGTCATGTGTGACGAAATAAAAGTTAAGTCGGATTAAACCTAAACAAGTTTAGGGTAGCAATCGAAGTCCTACGCAAGGTGCTTATTCGGGAGGTGATTCGGGTTCGTCTCCAGAATTCACTTGATTAAGTGACAAGTCACCAAGCTTTAATAATGAACTAGTGTCAACGGTTTTTAACAACTTATTAGAATCAAATTCTTTTAAAACCGAACTAACATAATCTGTTTTTAATGTCGT
>JBCDHL010000223.1:0-4594 GCA_038750095.1 Chlamydiota bacterium | reverse complement strand
CTGAATGAAATTGGAAATTACGCTTGATAGTCATAGATTTTTACTTCTGACGAAGTGTGGAGATCGCAAGTAACTTAGACAAGTTACCAAGATCGAGCACAAAGTCAGAGGTAAAAAGAATGACTATCAAGCGTAATTTCCAATTTCACTCAGTATAACTTCAAGAATCGGGATTTTGACCTTGAGAAAGCCCTATTCTTGAAGTTAATTCGGTATAATGCAAAGACGGTATTCACTTGAACTTTGGCCAACGTCTCTTCGAAGTACTTTTATTAATGAGTTGCTCTCTCTTGTTTTGATTAATTGTTCTTTACCATCATTATAGATGATATGTAGATCTAGAGATTTGGCACGTAATAGCGCATTTTGGTATCTCGATTCTCCGTGAGTTCTTATCATCCAATTATTTTTAAGATGCTTCCAGTTATCAAAGTATTTTTTGGGAATACTTTCATTTCTATTGAGTGAAACTTGGTGCTCTCTCATTACGAAATAAGCTTCGAGAACTTTGTAAAACGAGTCCTCACCTTTTTCACCAGCAGGAAGAGGATGAATCGTATAGGGCCTTAATCTAGGCCAGAGATTTACGGGAAGGGTATTTTTAAAAGAGGTGATGACTTGCTCTTTATTGGTAAGAGTGATGAACCTATCCTTCAATTCGTTTAATATTTCTTTCTTCTCAGGGTTGGTTTGGCCGTCTGAGTCTATCATGGCGAGAAGCATGTTTATAAAGTGATCGAGTTTTACTTTAAAATTTTCTTCACTTAATGGAGTTCTATTGGCGTTGACTGAGCCATCAGAGGTTTCGCTTTCATCAAAGATATAACTAAATAAGTTTTTTTTCCTCAGATGAATAGCTTCCAGGTGCCTACTGACACTAGTCTTCGTCGTATATTCATAAACAGGTTTTTCACCTTCATTTCCGACCCGATTGTTACGTGCTTTTGCTTGCATCTCAAGGCCGGGGTTAAATGGTTTTTGGATAATCATTAGAGCTTTGCCGTTTTTTAAGTCAAGACCAACACCGCCTGTTTTATAATTAAGAACAAGCGCATCTAATTGATTATTTTTAAACCGGTTTTGTATAGCTGTTTTTTGCTCCCTTTTGTCGTCACCTGTCATGAAGGCAATTTTTTCACACCCGAATTTACGAGCAAGAATACCTTTAATAATATGCCCTACAGCAGTACTTTCTACAAAAACAATAGCGGGACAATTATTTCTAAATGTATCGCTATTTATATCATTGTAAAATGTTTGTAGAATTTTTGATTGATTAATGAATTCCTCGAACTGTTCTTCATTGCATGATGCTAAGTGATGACTTAGTTTCTCAGCTAATTTGTTGTAGGATTTTGCATCCACATCCCAATCTTCAGAAGCAAAAATAGGATGCACGAGTATATTTCCTGCTTGATGAAATATCTTAAGAAAATTGTCGGAAATTTTTTTATTGTCATTTTTTTTAAAGCGTAAGTAGGTTTCCTCAACTTTTTCTGAGTGGTTATCATCAAGAGTTATAAACCTTTTCAAAGGAACTTCTTTTGGAACTGCTCGGTTAAAGGCTTGAAGGACTTTATCTTCTCTTTTGGTGACTCGGTAGAAGAGGTGGTTGGTTACGAGCTTAAAAACTTCTTGTGCAATGAAGCTTTCTAGGATTGGCTCTAGATACTTCTCAAACTCTTCATCTTGTATGAAAAGGGCTTCTTCCAAGTACTTAGAAGCGTCTTTATAGGATTTAAGTGCACTATTGAGAAGCTCTTCTCTTCTCTTTTCAGCAATAATGCTTTTTTCTCTTTCATCTGAAGAAATTAAACAATGAATGAGGGTAGACAGTTCAGATAGATTATTTTCAAGAGGTGTTCCTGTAGCCAATAGAACATTGGGTTCTTGTTGACAGCTATCTAATGCTTGAAGAAATTGTGAATAAAGATTGCTGGTACGTGAGTGTAAGCGACTCGCTTCATCAAATATGACAAGGCTTGGGCCTAGTTTGTTCATTTTGTCATTGAGTTTATTCGAAGAAGTGACTCTAATAACCCCCATTGAAGTACCATGGCTGTAAGGGGTAGAAGAAGGGCTTGTTGAGTCTTCTTGTATTGTAGTGAAAGGATCACACATGGCTAGGGGATTGTGTTCTCTAAGCCAATCGGTAGAGGCAGTACCAGCCTCTATGTTAACTGTGATCGTAGATTTGACTCTGGTGATTTCATCTTTGAGAATGTTCTTTTGCTCTTGAGTTAATTGCGATTTTTGCGACTGATCGAGAAATCTACTCAGAATATGAGAGAGTGTGTTATTTCTTGCTTTGAAGATTGTCAGGTTAATATTCCCATTAGATTTTAAGTTGTCTTTTTCTTCTTCAATAGCCTTTATGACTACCAGCGTCAAGTTGACAATCATTTCGGACCTAATTTGTCCTAAAATAGCATCAGGGCCTACGAAGAGTACGTTTTCTCCTCTAATTATACGCCTGAGGGCCAACTCCATCATGATCAGGGTTTTTCCTGTTCCCATTTCACTTGCAAGAAGAAACCCATTTAATCCCGATTTCCAGGCAAGTTCAGCGGCATCGACACTTTCTCTTTGGTAACTCTTGAGTTTGTGATCGAGAACATACCGGGTTTCAATATCTTGCAGTGAGACATCGCCGAAAAGAATCTTGCTGACTTTGTCGGAGTAATCATATGGAATATCTTTTAGAGTGGAGGATTGTAGTCGTCTTTCTTTTTCTACAATTGCTCGTAATGCCTTACTTAATGACAGCTCAATCTGTTCCTTAAAGAAACCGAGGTTATTCATATGAAGCGCTGCTATCGATTGGTGGGAGATGGTAGGATTGTTGGAAGAGGTTGAACTTCCTGAATTAATTGTTTGAGTTGTATTTACAGGATTACAGCTTAGTCCCTGAACCTCTCCATCGTTTGAGAGATGAAGGGAGGTTTTTCGTTTCTTATGGGCAGGGGTGGAATTCTTCTGCTTAGGAGACTTTGGCAGAGAGCTTTTCCTTTTGCGTTTGCTTGTTAATGACTGATTATCAGAATATTTAATAGGTAACAAAAGGAGGTCATACTGACCAATTTTTAGCTTTCCTTTTTGTTCGAAATATCTGATGAAGGTCCGACAGTCTTTTAGAGATTCAATCACTAATTGAGTAGAACCGTTTATTTGAAGATTTTCTTCAACTTGCACACCAATTTCTTTGTGTAGCATGAAGCTATCAATCACGCCCCCTTCGTAGATCTGTTTCATACGTCTCATATTGTCAAAAACAATGGTTATGGGCTCTAGACAGATTTTACCAGTACCTAAAAGCATAACAAATGTCATGACTTCTTTTGATTCATAAGGAGGACGCTGCTCAATCTCTGGTGTATGCATTTCAAGCTCTTTAAATCTTAAAAATGTTTTTAAGGCGTCATCGGAGATTTCAAACATAGAAGAGGGGCATTCTTCTTTTTCACTCTTTTCAATTCTTTTGAATTCATGTAATAAAAGGTCGTATAATTGAGAGGTTTTCTCGGGTATAAATGACGGATTATTTCTTCGATAAGTGTTAAAACAGACCTGTAAATTATCGAGGCTATATCCTAGGTAGATGACAGCTTCAAAAATCAATCGTATTTTCACATCATCACGTGCTACCCCGCCATTCGTTCCTATCCACTTATTTTTTAGCCAGCTGTCTACCAAGCTGAAGAAATTAGTTGGTAAGTTGCCTAATCTAAAGTAGCCGTTATTTCCTTTTAATAATTGAAGCAGTTCTTCCTCATCATTTGACAATTGGAAAAGCTGGCTGATGACGCGTGAGTAATCTAAATTGTAGGCTTTTAATAGCTGGAATCGTCGTTTAGTTCGTTCACTGGACTCCATTGTATCTAGCTTCGCAAGTTCAGAGGTTCTGTCGTTGATATCCATTTCAACGATTTGTCTCATGTCATAGTAAACAGCTTTTTCTAGTTCACTGACTACAGAACTATGAAAATAATTTTTAGTGCTTGGCTCCAGCCAATAACTTGCTGTTTTGTTCAGTGATTTCGCACAAGCACCTTTTACTCCACCATGTACACGTGAAAAGCTGATCACAGAAAAATCAAGCACCTTTGGTTCCAGACCTAATCTACAGTACATTCTCCACTTATAAACATCATCACCCCATACATCTTTTTTAGGTAATATAATTCCCAGCTGCTCTTCAGAGACTACTTTCTTTAGGTGACGGTTTTTAGTATATGCAATTTTCGATCCAATCGAATCTTCTTTTAGTACAAGTAAATCTGATGCACTAGGTAAGTCGTAATTTGGACGGTAAGTTCTTGCACTGACGAAGCTGCTTTTATGAATTTCGCTAGCTTGTTTAAAAAGAGTATAGATGTCTGCCCATGTTGAAGGGGTTTTGTTTTCGATTAAATTAGGGCTCACGTGGAAATAGTCGATGTTATCATCCATTTCTATGTAGTCTTCGATGTTCAGAGCGTGCGCGTATCTGACAACAGCCTCTCTTCGGCTTGTTATAAGTCCCTCCTCCCCAGCATCGGCTCCTTGAACTTCATCAACTAAAAGCACATCCCTGTATTTACCTACCCAAGATCTT
>JBCDHL010000222.1:0-4616 GCA_038750095.1 Chlamydiota bacterium | reverse complement strand
GCCCCAGATTAATACACTGCAAAACAATAACCTAAATTCCAGCGGGCTCTCGAGTGGTATCCCCCGCTTGCAACATTCGATTTGGGTCGGTAATCCACTAAACGCCGATATTCCTAAACAACAAAAATTTATGAATGCCCTGGTAAAAAATAAACGAGAAAATCCCAATTGGACTGTGGTACTCTGGACAGATCAAACCCGTGAAACCATGAATAATGCATCACCGGACTCCCTTCCAGGAAAAATGCGCCAGTGGGCAGCAGAAAACGATATCGTACTGGCAAACATAGATGAAGTCTTTGCTGGGAATAACAAAATGACCTTAAATGAAATTAGTAATCTTGAACAGAACAAGGGCGGTACTGGCCGGGCCGCAGTTAGCGATATTGCCCGACTTGAAATCTTAAATCGTTTTGGCGGTATGTATGTTGATGGCGATAAGCCTATCCTTGTCGAACTTGATGAAATTGCTAGTGCAGCAAATAATAATAAAATACGCCTTGGGATTCCAAGTGGTGAATTTCAGGGATTCGCAGCAGGGAACTATTTTGGTGGTATACAGAATTGTGCGCTGTGCGCTCAGAAAGGGCATACTGTAACCCAGCGAATCTTGGAAAATATTAGGATTAACTATCGTAAAAATCGCGAGAAGCTGGAGATTAAAGGTGCAAGTGCGGATAAACTGCCTCGAGCACAACGTTAAGAGGTAATTAAGCGAACTGGACCTTCGGTTGTGGGTTATACTTTGGGTCCGGACAACAGATCCACTGCGCTGATGCCAAAAGTTTACGTCAATACTAATAGCGACGGTGGGAGTTGGGCTGGGGACAGGAAATTCAGGGGAATACAAAATCCTCAAAAGTTTGTCGGTAAGATTACAGATATCCCTTCATCTTCGGTTCTTCAGGAGCAAGCTAAAACTGCTGCTATCCTTCCTTCTAATCTTCCGGATGCTTCCAATCTGAGTAGCGAGAGCTTAACCAAAATTTCTACAGCTGTTCAGAAAAGCTTAACAACTTTGAGCTATAGTATCGCCAACGAGATGGGACGCTTAGATTTAAACTATCTCAAGACACATCTTGTTAACCTAACACCTAATGAGCAACAGCTAGCAATCCACGCTACTGTGCAGACTTTATCTCAACCAGAATTTGCTGGCTTAGCTCGGTCTGTTAAGACTCTGCGTCTACCTTTTAACCTTGCATTATCGCTTGAGACCCTTGATCTATTGACCTCTGACAGCTTCAAGAGTCTGGATCTGAAGCAATTAACCATCCAAGATGCTGCATTAGAAGGAAATCTTTCATTTCTCCGTTATGCAGAAAAAAAAGGATTCCTCGATGATTTTGCACTTAGAAATTCTGCATCCACAATACTAGATGCTGGTAAACCGTCGGTAGAGGATCGACAATTATTGTTGAATCGTATCTCGAGGGATCCCATATACGGTACTTATGATGTTGTTAAAGCTGCAGTTCTAAGTGGCAATCCCAATGTTATCCATTACCTTGCTTCGCTTGATTCCTTCAAACAGTACCCATTCTTAGAGAACATTATCAAAGACGCAGCCAAATACGGGCAGATTGATACTGCTATTGCCCTTGGAGAAGGTTCCTTAAGACCGATAACACTTAGCGCAGTTTTAGAGAAAGCTCCTGGCAAGCTGTCTCTAGAAATTCTCGAGCGCTACCATAAAACCTTGGGAAAGCTTCTTAGAATCGACCCAGAGACATCGGTGCTGCTAGTCGAAAACATCATCTCAAATAATGCATTGGACAAGATTACTCGGCTTAAAGAATTGGGCGTTGATATCAGCAATATCGATGATCCAGAAACTAAACAGCCCGCCATAGACATTATGCTTGATAAAGCGACTGACGGTCCTAGGACAGAGGATTTACTAGAAGCAGCTCGTTCGCTAGGAGTAGAGGATGACTTGCTTATTCAAGCTGGTAAAAAGGACAAAGTTGACCTGATTTCAGTTAAGCTAAATGAGAAAAGAAGGCAGGAAGGAGGTGATTTTGCTGGGATTCCTTTTGGCGTACACGATCCAGATGCCGAACTTGCTGTAGCTCATATGAAGTTTCCTGATTCTGAAACTGGTAAAAACGATTACGAGGAAGTTAATGCTAGCACGCTGAGACTAGGAGTTGCTCGTGAGCTAGTGCAAAAGGCACTCGTCTATTCACACGATCGGCTTCGTGCAGATAGGACAGGTAAAAATGAACGTGTAAGAGGCTGGACAAATCTTTTGAACTCAATGAAGAACGAACCTGCACTCACTGCGTTAAAAGACTTAATTAACCAGACAATAGTTCAGCTTAACGGGATGAATTCCAATAACCAGAACGAACGTAACCAGAGGCGAGAAAAAGCAAAAAATGTACTCGGAGGTGCTCCCGACCTCGATCCAGAGATTAGGAATGCTGAAACTTTTGTTCCTGGGAAGGGTGTGATTAATCCCCCGCTTTACGGTAATTAACGGGTTCTTCACGGTGAAGGCATCTTGTGAATAAAAAATTAAAGAAATGACTTATTCTGGAAATAATAGCCTAGCCAAAACAAGTAAAAAGAAAATGCGATTGGCTCGGAGAAATTCCATCGCAACTGATACAAGTAATTTTAATTCTCTGCGGCGGAAAACAACAGAAGAGCTAACTAGAGCTAGAACGACAGATGACGCAGAAAAGTTGGCTCAAGACGCAGAAAAGTTGGCTCGAATAGAGGCAAAGTTGAACCGATAAATAGATGCATTGAAAGATATTTATGATGATGCAGTAGATAGGGGGTTGAATGAAGTTCTAATACAAAAACTAGGGAAGGACCTCGAAGCAAAGGAGGCTGAATTAGAACAAGTGCGTAATGTTTATAACACCGCAAAAAAATCAGTGTTATATACGTACTATGCCCGACAATTAAGGGAAAGTACGAGATTTACAAACAATGGGGATGAACTGCAGGCAAATCAGAATGCAAGTCAGCCAAACAATTACAGACTGGATGATCGAGAAGTGAACCAACGTTTTCAGACATTTGGGAGGGAATTGGACAACAAATTTAACGAGTTTAAAGAGCAATATGAGAACGATCAAGATTTTAAAGCGAAAATCGACGATCTTCGTAACGCACTAGCAAAAGGTGACTGGGTGTTCATGAACGACAAACATAAGGACGAAACCGCCTTCGCTCTAGCACGGCTGTTAATGGAGGGGGCAGATCCAGGCAAAGTGCTATTAGAACAGCCTTACTCATTAAACTGGGATCAGGACATGCTAACTGGGATGATCAGTTATGGGGATACATTGGGGAGAGTCGTTGGTCCGTGGCCTGCTGTTCTTTCTAAAGAAGCGATTGCCAATGACTGGCTACCTGTGCCAGCCGACGCTGTGTCGAACAACAATAACAAGGTAGAAACAGACGCGCTAAGGCAGAGTGGAGTGACAGGTCAGGATAATCAACACTACACATCGACGGGAGGACATGGAAACTGGGTGAGGCAGAATTATATCGGCAGAAATATATTCAACGAGATGAAAAATAGCGAGACTGGGGGAATAGTTATTTTCGGTACCTTTCACATGACAGGGAACACAAAGACCGGTGAGAGTGCACTGCAAAACATAGTGTCAACTAAAAAGTATAGAAAAACACAACAAATAAAATTGGCTGACGGCGACAGTAACAGCGATTATTTTGCAACTGTTGTGGCCAAAGAAGATTTAAGGGAAGAACCTCAGTACTCCACCGGTCAACCCATCAGTGAGCCGCAAAGAAGAACCTTACAAAGGAATATAGATCGAAATTTCACCCTAGATGAGCACGCGTTTGCGCTGAAAACAGATGAAGATACCGTTAGGAGGTGGATTAGTGAATTGTAGCGGTTGTGCAGAAACCCGGTTTTTTGAAAAAACCTGGTTTCTTAATTATTACGACGAAACATAAACCAACTTTTTACATTTTCTAATTCTGCTGTAGCAGAAACTCTATAGCCAAAGCGTTGATAATAATCTACATTTTGTTGTGTTTGGGTATCAAGAGCAACACCATGAGAATCAGAATCTTGTTCCGACATTTGATGTATGTGTGAAAGAATTGCGCTACCAATTCCTTTTCCTTGATTTTGTGGATTTACGGCAAGAATATTGATATAAAAATGAGGAGAAGAGGGTTTATTTTCCTTTTTAAGATTAGAATACGCTTCTAGTCGGATGAGAGCTTCTTCTCCAATTGCTGCTGCAAGTTTTTGTTCTAAAGCTGTTGGTGTACTTTCAAAATTGTGATCATTTTTATCATTTTGTGGGGGAGCTATAGAAGCAACTCCTTGTAATGCTCCTTCCACAAAAGCACCAAGAAGCAAGCCATTGCCTTCAGATGCTTCATCGCAGGTAAATTGTATTAGGTGTTTTATCGATTGTTTGTATGAGTCACCAAAGAAGTATTCTATCAGCGGATAGTTTTCAAAGCCATTAGAAATTATTTCAATGATATTCTCTGTATGTTTTGTATTTAAACTAGTGATTTCGATGGTAGCCATTTTTTTACTTTTTAGATTTTATTGTTTAAAATTGTGGGTTATTAAGCTAAATCTCATTCCGGCTCTCACACCCCTCTCCTTG
>JBCDHL010000221.1:0-4617 GCA_038750095.1 Chlamydiota bacterium | reverse complement strand
TTTTCCGCCTACCCGCGATTTTCTGGTAAGTAGAAATCCGAGAAAAACCCATTCAATTTATTTTTTCACGGGAGCTCCTGCCTGCCGAAAACAACCCCTTGCCTTTTTGGTAGAAATCGTAATATAGTAGACAATGAATTTTATTCTTACAGGAAATGATATGGAAAAAGTCCTTACAGAATCGTATAGTTCGGCTACCAAGCCATTTCATTTTCAAGGTTTCCATTGTAAGATTAAACATCTTCCAGTTAAACGCATCTTTGATCTAGGATTTAGCTTCATTGTACTACTTCTACTTTCTCCTCTATACCTTCTGATCGGTATAGCTATTCGTCTTTCCTCTCAAGGAAAATCCATCTATTTTCATGAGCGGATAGGTCGTGGTGGAAAACCTTTTCGTTGTTATAAATTTCGTACAATGTACTCCAATGCTGACGAACGGTTAGCGGAAATACTCTATAATGATGTCAATCTACAAGATGAGTGGGAGACATGTCAGAAACTGAAAAATGATCCTCGTGTGACACCTATAGGAAAAATATTGAGAAAATTTTCTCTTGATGAACTTCCTCAATTTTGGAATGTGGTTAGAGGCGACCTAAGCATCGTGGGCCCAAGGCCCGTACTTCAGGTGGAAATTGATAAACACTTTGGATCAAAGGCCGCCAAAATTTTGTCCATACGCCCTGGTATTACAGGAATATGGCAAGTTTCTGGACGAAGTGATACGACCTACGCACATCGCCTTACACTTGATGAGCGGTATGTCAATGAGAACAGTTTTTTACTAGATCTGAAGCTTATTGCAAGGACTATTCCAGTTATGTTTTCATCCAGAGGAGCCTATTAAACGAAAGAGATGAACCTTAGAACGAAAAACCTCAAACTCATTTTTCTAACAACCTGTCTCTTCACACTTTTTCTTCCAAACCTCTTTCCTTTTGTCCATTTATTGTACTTCGTCCCTTTTTTAGTCATCACAATTTACCAAAAACCTCTGACAACTTGTTTGTGGTTTTCTCTCATTTGCGGTCTATTATTAGACCTACTTTCAGATGGTACAAGATTAGGTTTTTATGCGATGAACTATGCGGTAACCTCTTTTGCTCTCTATCCACAGAGAAAAAACTTTTTCTCTGACAGTATTACGACCTTGCCTATCATGAGTTTCTTTTTCTCAATCATTTCAACAATTATCGAGCTGACTTACCGCTCTTCAACAGGTAAACTACCTTCCCTTTCGATACAATGGGCATTTACGGACTTACTCGTCATGCCGGCAGCTGACGCGATGTACAGCTTCGCTGTGTTTATCTTACCATTTGCTTTATTTGGAAAACCTCAACGCAAAGGTACAGATTACTTCACGACGAACGATTGATAGGCTGGATTTTGCAACGATTATTTAGACGGTATTTTGCCCATATTTTATATAATACCTTAAATATCGTCCTTGAAATTGGAGCGCTTAATAGGACGGCAAGAAAATGAAAGTCTGTTCTGCAATAGAGTTCTGAAAAGGCATCCACACCCTTATATATTTTCCCTTCACTATCGATTGCATGAATTTCTTTCATCGCGTCAACAAAATCGATACCTTCAACTTCTTGTTCAAACTGTTCCGGGGATCTTGCCTCAAAATAGATAACTTTACCCGTTTGCTTTCGAGTTTTTAGGTGTTGTAGTTCTTTATTACACATTGGACAGACAACATCAAAATAGACGGTCAATGGTTTCTTAAGGTGATTTGGATCAAAAAAATACTTTATACTTTGGTTAATTCTCCCATTTATCCAAACCATTAAAGAAAGATAACATCCCCAAAACAGTGAGAGAATGATGATTGATTCATCCGAGGTGAAAGTCACGGCACCCAAACGACTGCCGGCAAAGTAGCTAAGTGGACCTCCGATGGAACCAAATAAAAAAGGGAAAAACCACTTACTATTTAAAAACTTCAGAGAGTGATTGTAGGTGAGAGAAAACAAGAAATACAGGCACCATATCCATGCAGGAGGGAATAGTGAAAATACAATATTCACCGTCGTATATTGAATAAGTTGTAGACTTAAAAAGAACACCTCCATGATAAAACCAAGAACAACACCAAAAATAAGAGTCACCAAATCATTAGTGTATACTTGGCGGTTTTTCCATCTAAGAAACAGCAATTGGCCTAATACGACAATCAACGTAACAGGAACCGGAAGAAATGGGTATCCATGAGCACCGCACAAAACACAAAACAACCACCCAAAGGTATACAACATACCATTAATGATAGGATATACAACCATTTTAGTTTCCTCTATTCAATACCTCTAAAAGTTCTTCGCGATGCTTATGAGACTCCTTCGTCTTCTCTGCAAGATGAACGGGAGCCTCTTTTCTATCAAACCAGAATTGACCACCTCGATATTTTTCTCGAGTCAACGCTAACCATACAACTGTATCTGCTCCCTCTCCAACTTCTCGCAAGCGTTTCTCCATCCACCAATAAAACCAAGGCATTGCAAAACGTACCCCATCCGTTCTAACCCAACCTGGGTGCATACAGCTAAATCGAATAGCTTCTCCATAGCGCTCATGCCAAAGCTCATTCAATATCACTTGTGCCCGTTTAGCATTTGCGTATGCAGTGTACTTGTTATAATCGGATTTTTGGAAGTTCAAGTCTGATAAATCAAGTTTTTGGGAATACATCCCACCTGAAGAAACTGTAATCACTCGTGCACCGAGCCTTAATTGATCTTGCTCGATCAATCCTTGAGTAAGTCTATAGTGACCAGAAACATGAGAAGCCCATACGATTTCATGATCTAACGAGTTTTTCGTTAGTATTTCAGGCATTCCACCGGCGTTATTGACAATGATATCGAATTGTTGATGCCGATCTGAACCGAGAAAGGCATCAATACTTTTAGGCTCTGAGACATCCACTTGTAATAGGGATAATTGCGCATCTTCTTGATTCGTACAAATTTCTTCAACTGCTTTTTTTCCTCGTTCTAAAGAGCGACATAGCATGTGGACTTTAACACCACTCTGACATAACGCCTTTGTCACGCCAAGGCCAATTCCAGCATTGGCACCGGTCACAATTGCGACCTTACCCTCTCCAACAAAGGTTTCATTTTTAAACTCTTTTGCATGACGTTTGTACCCAGAGCGGTCAAATGAAAAGTAGATAGATTTGTCTAGTAAACGGTCAAAAATTTTCATATCTCTAATGGTCATCCGGAAAATAAGGTTCTACATGCACAATCACATCACGTACTAATGGCCAGTCTTTCTGTATTTCAGCACGAACATGTTGTGTAATTTCATGAGCTTCGAAAACAGATAATTGAGGATTAACCTCTATATCTAGGTTAACATGTGCGTCGGGGCCAAACAATTGAATTTTAATTTTTTCTACATCTTTAACTCCATCTACCCGGCGAGCTGACTCAGTGACTAACTCAAAATATGTGTCCTCGGGCTTTTTATCCATCAACTGCTGTATATTTTCCTTCGCAGCATTCAAGCCAAGTCCGATCATCAACACCGAAATAATGATCGCACCGAAATGGTCAAAAACCTGTCCACTTCCTGAGTACACAGAAGCAAACCCCAAAGCAATAATCGCAACAAGACTTGTGATGATATCAACCCGAAAGTGCGCTGCTTCAGCATACAACGCCGTACTCCTTGTCTCTTTTGCAACTTGACGCATATAGCGATAGGCAATTTCAAGCAAGACAACAGCAACGGCGGGTATCAGCCATAGGTAAGAGGCAAGGAGCTCGTGATCCCTATCTGAATATAAATTAAACGACTGCTTAGCCACCATCGATATTCCTACTACTATTAAAAACAATGCCAAATGCAACCCTGCAAGAGGTTCATAGCGCCCATGACCAAACGGATGATCTTCATCGGGAGGTTTATCTGCCAAGCGAATAAATAGAATCAACAATATGCTCGAAATAACATCTACGCATGTGGCTAAGGCATCGAGCAAAAGCGTTGCGCTACCGTACCATACCACTCCAGCAAGTTCCACTGCAACGATGAATAACCTGACCGCGGTACCAATTTTTACAGAGTGTGTAATAGCCGCACACCTCTCCTTTCTCGCTATTTCTACCGTCTCAGGTAATTGGATCGGTTTTGGAAACTTATCAGTCATGACTCCTCTTCTACATGGGGCTCACGACGTGAGCGAAATAAGTGTGCAGCAGCAGATAAATCATCCGTAGCTCCCATCAAGATAAATAAATCGCCAGCAAATATGACAGTCAAAGCATCTGGGTTTGAAATCATTTTTCCGCCGCGCTGAATAAGTAGAACTGTTACTTTATACTCCTTACGTAGACTGGATTGCATGAGAGTCTTATCGACCAAAGGTGAGTGTTTTCCCACCTTAAAACTCACAGTTTGTATGTCAGTAAAAGGTTTATTCAATTCTGAGAACATGGTGGGCTCGCGATATAAAAAACGGAGGATTTCGTAGTTCTCAGTCCGCTGATCTCTAATATATTGAGCAATATCATCAATGAGTACATCATATTTTTGAAGAACGCGAGTAAATATCTCGATAGACGAACCAAACTCATCAGGAATCACATCATCAGC
>JBCDHL010000220.1:0-4655 GCA_038750095.1 Chlamydiota bacterium | reverse complement strand
GTTAAATATGCAGAAGAGAAGAAGGGGATTCTAGATTCAAAAGTTCACAAAGATAAAAAGAGAGTAAGAAAAAAACTTCCTTGTATAAAAGCTTTGACACAAGGAGTCAATAAGTTCAATCAAGATAAGAAAGAGACTAATCTTGAGTCGATAATTTATAAAGACGAGAAGACAGGAAGAAAATGGCAAATTGTGAAACGATCGAGTACTTTGAAAAAAATAGGGAAGTTTTTGGAACGAAAAAACTTATCAAATTTTGTTCATACCGTTGACTCTCCTGCTGTTGATACCTATCAGTTGAAGAGGGTCTGGACTCTTTGGGATTTTTTCTTAGAAATATACCTATTCTTTTTTTACAAATATGAAGAGCCTGACTACTCAGTACCCTATGACTCACGTGATACATCAATGGATGTGAACCTCAATGATCCTTTTACTGAACTTGCTAGTCGAGCATATCAAGATCTCGAACATGATTTTGTTTGCCATGATGAAGGAAAACAGGCTGGTGAATTTACCTCTGACTACATCATGATTTATAAAGATGGAAACCTCAAGCTCATTCCTAAAAAAGACAAGGACAAGTATAAAGAAGAAGCAATGCAAGCTCTCCAGAAATGTTGGAATCATTATGTAAATGAGTATGGAAAAGAAAAAATTGATTATGCGCAGCACTTAGCAAATTTCGACTTCAATCATATGATCAAGTCTTTTCATGATCAAAAGTTTCTTGGCTTAACACCTGAGCATATCTATCGTTTGAATATTTTAACTAGTAGTGTTGAACATCAGGATATACAGTCATTAACTTGTAAGTTAAAGTGGTTGAGCCGCAACCTCAAAGATGTTGATGGGGGAAAAAAACTTCAGAGTTTCTTTCGAGAACTTCTGAAGAGTAACAGCACGATTTGGTCAAATAGAGAAATCCAATCAATCATAAGGAGTGTTGCTAGCTTTTCAGAAAAAGAAGAGGAAAGTGTCACCACCGATGATCTAAAAGTATACTGCGATAAATTGAACCTTTCTTGGAATTTCGGTAGAAAATTGCAATATACACGAAGCGTTATTCTTTCTGTTAGTTCAGAGAGATTTGAAAACTTAGAGTCACTCATCGACAATCATCCAGATTTACGAGAAGTATGGAGTAGTGAAGAAAAAGCGAAACTTCTCAATTTCATTAAGGATATAACAAATACTAAAGTTCCCAAAATGGATGACTTCTTGCGAGCTCATCAGCGTCTTCAGTATTTGGCTAACAGTGTCATATCGTCAAAGGGTAAAGAGATAGAACAACTGTTGAGACCTTGGCTTGAAGTGCAATTGAATGGCTTCACTAAAGATAAAACACACAATAAAAAAACCTCTGAAAGTTTATGTCAACTTATCAACGAGAAAAATCCTGCAGTTAAGCACTTTACAAAATCCCTCGAAGACTGTTCCCTTAAATTGACAGCTGAACAGTATGATCGCTTGGCTGTGATCTATCAAAGAGATAAAGAAGAGCTTGAACGTGCGTATACTGGTAGAAAAATTCTTCAGACTCTAGATAGCCCTTATACACATGCTGATCAAGAATATTATAAGCCTTGGGTCGATATGCAGGAGTTTCTTCAGGCGTGCGATGAACTGAAAGAAGATACCATTAAAGATCCCTATACTCAGAGTCCTCGACCTTTATCGGCGAAAGAGAAGCAGCGGCGATTCGATGAAGTCGCTGTATTTTTATTGTGTAAAAAACATCTTTTTCGACCTCACCCCAGAGAGGGGTATCGGGTTGGCGAACTGATCCCAGCACCTTCAGATAAACATGGTAAAAGACGTTGGTATCGAGTCAGTAGAATGATAGCAAGTCATGATGGACTGATGAATTATGTATTGGAACCTTTAGGTGCTGATTCAGGACTCGAAACCCATGTTGTTTCTCGTAGTACTTCAGGAAGTGATTACGCTTACGAGTCTGAAGCCACATACAAAAATGATGCGAATCCAATCAAAGATCCAGGATACCTAGGAAGAAGGCATTTTGATAAGTATCTCGAGCCGATTAGAAAAAAACATACAATCCCCACATGGGTAGCCTATCAGCATGCAGCGAAAAAAGAAATAGATATTAAATCTGAAAAATCAGATGAAAAAGCAAAACAATATCTTCTTAGGGCATCTTCAGAGCTTCTTAAAGATGTTCGTCATAAGTATCACAAAAAAAGTCTACATGAAATAGTGAATGAATTTGATTCCGAAATCAATGACCTTATGGCAAAACGAGTTGGTTTCCAACGCTGGTTTAACTCTCTTTGGTTTTTGAAGTATACTCCATTCATTATTCTCCAGCTTATTTTTAAACTCTTTACTGGAGACCTGGATGCTTTGATGCAGATAGTAATGAGAGAAGCTCACGAACGATCACGTCAAAAAATTGGTAAGGAGAGCCCTAAAAAAAGGCAAAAACGCGAAGCACAAGAACGTAAAGATGCTATCAGACTTTTGAAGTACATTAAGAAATATGCCCCAAGAGAAAGCAATGGGAAGATAGATGTCAACTACCAGGAACTTATCAATACAATTGGTGATCATACCTATAGAAATGATGACGGTAAAGTTTGTCCAGATTATAGCGAGAAATTAAAGGAGCATGGGTATGATACTAAGAGAGGAGGCTGGTATCAAGACTTCAGTAAAGCTAAAAATGCGATTGCTCCTATCACCAAAAAGTGTGACTCATATGCTAAACAATATAAAAAGAATCCAGATCAGTCAACACTTGTTGAATGGGAGGCATTTCTCCATCAATATGCAGAGTCTTTAGGTGAAAATGTCGAAGTGAAGTCAGCCAATGGTCTAAGGTATTCTGGACATAGCTTGGGAGGATCTACTGCTCAGATAGAAACCCATTTAACAACAGCTGGTTCTAATAGGATGCCTCTTCCAGGAACTTCTATCCACGCATCACTATATGACGATCCCGGAATGGCGGAAGAGGATAACCTTTCGCAATACCAATATATGTTTGATCATTTTGAAGTCATGAAAACTCTTGGCTCAAAAGTTAGCGTCTATCATTCTCACGACTATGGCGATATGACTCCTCTGGGAGGTACTGCTCACCTAGGTGGGATCACCCCAGAAGTTGAGAAATTGATTAATGAATATATAGAGAAAAATCGTATCAAAGAATCTGATGATTATGATTCATGGTTGAAAAATAAAAAGTTAGGAAATGCCAAGACTAAAGAAAAGTATGTAGAGGCTTATGTTCTTGAAAAACTTCATGCTACCTTTTATACCGTCACAGAACTGAAGAAAGCTACATCGTATGCTTTGGAGGCAGAAATTGGCGATTACCCATTGAAACATGGAACGCGATATGAGTCTGCACGTAGAGAGCAGACCTTGATTTTAGAAGTTGCTAATACCGTAGGAACTGAAAAGCTCAATGTCGATGTCGTTAAAAATTTGGGAGTTATTTGTAATTACATCATGAACATTTTTTCTAAAGATGATGATGAATTCAAGAAAAAATTTCCGGATTGCTACGATCTACCTGTCGAATGTTTGAGAAAATTCGACCCAGAAAATACAGAGGAATTCCTAGAGTTTGAAACTAAGGTGTCGATGGGAGGACGATTGACGCCTGATGAATACAAACGACATGATTATCTAAAGAAGCTGAAGCCTGACAAATACCTACAAGATGATTACCTAAAGAAGTTAGACCTAGAAAAAGTTTACAAACATGCAGATCGACTTCATCAACAGAAGAAACTTCTAAAGTCAATTAGGGTCCTTGCAGATCAAGAACCCAATAAAGTAATAAGCGACATTTTACTTCTACGTGAAGAATACGACAAGTCAAAGTCTAAAATTACCAAGCAAATACTTTTGTCAGGGTATAAAAAATACCTCGAAATAATCAGAGAAAATTACGAGCAGAGGTTGCTTTTTGAAGCAGATATCGTTCGTGCACGTGCGGTCGGTGGGATGAGTATTACATGGCTCGATAAGTTTCAACTCGGTGAGGTTTCAGGAATGGGTAGGATCTCTGATGAAGAGGTTTCTGCAAGTTATGGGATTGGTGAATTCTTTACACCTAAAGGGGCGAAAAAACTGCGGAAGTATGTCGGAGAATTTTTCTTCCCTGCATTCAAATCACATCTTTATGATGAAAAAGCTCGTAATCGAGCTATTCATAAAAAAGGACATAAACCCTCATTATTCTATAGAAACAAAAAATCTAACGCTCTCGTTATTGGTGAACGTGAAGGTCCTCTTTTAGGGATGCACCGATAGTTTATCGATCGTGATGGTCTAGAAAAAGTAATTCTTGTCTCCAGATAAAAATGATCTGTGCTGATTGATACCCCTAAAGAGGATCGACGTGGGTGGCTTCTGCTTTGCTCAAAGGGGGTTGTGCATCTAATTAATCACTAATAATAGCTGCACCAGCCTTGTAACGTTCTTCAGTAAGACGCATACTTTCTTTCGGATCTTGAACCTGTGCGATTGAAGTCTCTATTATCAAATTTATGAATCAAAAGTAGTTACTTTGCCAGCTGAAATATAATAACTTCGAGTTACTTCAGTTTTATCGTTCATCTCTTGCTTGGACCTTTTCCAACCAAGCGCGCGCGATTACCCTATGTCTTGGTAAAAAAATT
>JBCDHL010000219.1:0-4670 GCA_038750095.1 Chlamydiota bacterium | reverse complement strand
TAACACCTATACAGGTAATAAATATTTACCACGTGTGGCGTATCTCAAAAATACTTAATCCAGTAAACCTTTGATTCCAAAGCTCTATGAATGAACCTTATAAAAGATATCTATTGAAAATATAAGGTCATTGAACCCATCTACTATTGACATATACACCTACCCTCAGATCATTACTTTTTCTGCGATCTTGAGCACCAGCTCGTCCGATCGATAAGGTTTGGGCAGGAAGTCATCCATTCCTGCGTCCAAACATCTCTGAATATCCCTTTTCAAAAGCGAAGCAGTCATCGCAATGATTGGTTTCTTTTTGAGTTTATAGGTTGATTCCAATTCCCTGATCTTCTTTGTTGCCTGATAGCCATCCATATTAGGCATCTGTACATCCATCAACACCAGATTGTAATCGTTCATCTTATACATGTTGTAGGCTTCTTCCCCGTCGGAAGCTACTTCCACAATTGCTTCAGGAAAATACCAGTTGAGATCATCTTTAGCAACCATTACATTGAATTCGGTATCTTCTACAAGTAGTATTTTCAACCCTCTTAGCTGCTCCCCTGTTAGCTTGAGTTCATCTTCGGATACATAGGTTTCTTTATACTCACCCTCAAGCTCCTTAAGTGGTAAGGTAAAGGAAAATACACTGCCCTTTCCTACTTCACTTGTCAATTCAATCTCTCCACTTTGAAGTTCGATCAGCTGTTTGGTAATCGCTAAACCTAGCCCTGTACCTCCGGCAATAATTGTTTGAGAACCAGCCTGTTCGAACGAGTCAAAAATTCTTTGCTGATCTTCCTTAGAAATTCCTTTTCCCTCATCGGCCACCATGAAACGGATCCCATCAGTTTCAGGTTTTAGAGAAATTGTAACCTTCCCTTGTTCTGAAAATTTAATAGCATTGTTGATCAGGTTGATAAGGATTTGAGTTAGTCTTAGCGCATCACCTTTGACCATTTTTGGAAGGTCGTCTAAGAAGAAAAACTCCAGTAAAAGCCCCTTTTCCTCTGCTTTTGTCTGTAGCAATTCTACACTCGCGCTTACGTTTTCTTTTAAATCAAAAGGCTCGTTGACAATGGTGAGTTTTCCAGACGCGATCTTAGATAGATCCAATACATCATTTAGTAGCTTGGACAGGTTCTCTGTACTCCTACTCATTGCACCTAGAAATTGATTCTGGAATTCAGGGTGAGCATTTCTTCGTAATATTTTGAGCATACCAGAGATCGCATGAATAGGTGTGCGGATTTCATGACTTACATTAGCCAAAAACAGTTCTTTGTAACGCTCCGACTCTTCAGCTTTTTGTTTCTCTTGTTTGATAATTTTGTTTTGTTTTCGGATAAATTTCAATTGATTCATGATAAACAATACTGCAATGACAAGTAACAATAGCCCACCCGATACTGTCCATATAATTAACCTCTGGTTGGATAGCTGCTCATTGGTAAAGGCACGCTGAAGCGCTGCCTTTTCTGCTTCTTTTTTTTCATTCAATTTCCACATCTGGATAGCATTGTTATAAGAACGTTGATTTTGCTCCAACTCATAATACATTGTGAAGTGATGAAATGCTTGCTCATAATTTCCGAGCTGACCATATGCTTTTCGTAAATGATTGTGAGCATCTCGCTTCTCCTGTTCCCGTTGTTGATCGTAGGCGATCCATAGTGCTTGTTCTGCATAGTAAATCACTGAGTCAATTTCCCTATTAAGGAGCAGATAACACTCCGATACAATACATAGCCTCCTGGCTCTTTGGTGATCGTAAATAAAGTCACCGATACTTTTCTGAGCATAAACTAGTGCTGAGTCTAATTGCCCCTGTTCGATATAAAATTTAGCTATGCCTTCATAGACTCTATTTTCCAATAGTGAATCACTACTTGTTAACGCTTCACTTTTGAGTGCACTAAATAAAGCAAGCGCCTCATCAACTCGACCTAGCCTACCAAGCACTTTTGCCGCATGACAATTGGCATCTCCATAAACCTCTCTCTGATCGTTTTCCCTGGCCATATTCGAGGCTTTTTTTAGATATAAGAGACTTTCTTCTGTCTTAAGCTGGTCTCTTAGTATGAAACCCATGTACATGTTGAGCGGAGCTTCAATTTCTTTTACTGCTGTTACATCAGGATTTTCATCTACAAGTTGTTCTAAGGAAATTAAGTCCTCATAGGTACTTGCCCTGTCACCAAAATCATTATACTTGAAAGAGATCAATTCCATCAGGATGATCATTTGAGTATTCAAAGCATTCTGCTGTCGTGCATCGTCTAGTCGCTTTTCAATAAGCTCTATTGCCCTCAGTTTTTTCTCACTTTCATTGAGGGAATCATAGCTAGTCTGACCTTGTGAAAAGTTATAGATTGAAGTTGCCAAAAAAATCAGAAGAATAAAGTGTCTCATTATTCAGATTTAAAATCAACTTATATGGCTTATGAATTTATTCATATTCTCAATTCTTAGTTTTCCACCACTCCAGAAATCCCTCTTTTTTTCTTCGTGATAAAGTCAAAGATTGGCCACTTTTCATATGTATTCGTTCTCTTCCTGCTGATGCAATATGACTGCTTCCTACAATGTAAGATTTATGACATCTGAAAAACCCCTTTTCAGTCAAAAGCTCTTCTAAATCAACAAGGGTTTTTGCTACCAAAATTTTTCTACCCGATTCAAGATGAATATTGCTGTAATTTCGCTCCCCTTGAATAAAAGTTATTTCTTTTAGCGGAATATCCAGTTCTCCCTCTTGCATAGTCAGGAAAAGCCGCTGATCTGAGTAGCTTTCGTTCATATTTGACAAGGCACGTTTTACCCGCTCTTTGTTCTGAGAGGTATGTCGTTGATAAAATCTTTCAATGGCGTTTTTGAGTTCTTCCAGATCTACTGGTTTCAATAAATAATCCAAGGCATTGAAACGAATCGCTTTGATGGCATAGTGGCCATAAGACGTCACAAAAATGGTTTGAAAATCTATTTTTTCTAGCCTCGAGAGCATTTCAAAGCCGGTCATATCCGTCATCTCTACATCCAATAGAACGAGGTTTGGATTCAACTTTTTGATTTTTTCTAGCCCTTCAGCTCCATCTTTGGCCGTACCTAAGACTTCGATATCATCAAAAAATGCCAGCTTGTCTGTGAGTAAATCACGCATGAATGGGTCGTCATCTATGATGATGCAGCGGATCATGCTACCTAAAGCTTATCGTCCGTTAACAAATCATTTACTTCTACTAGCGCCATTGATAGTTGTTCCAAAAGCCGATTGACCATATTTTCCAAGTCCTGGAAATCCATTTTAAGATAACCCATTTCCAGTTGATTCTTCAATTCTACCACCTCGTCCATTCCGAAAAACTGGATCTGCGGGCTCATCTTATGAATCAACTGCCTTACTTGTGCCCGATCTTTTGAATCAAGTGCCTCTCGGATCATTTCGGTTCTTTCGGGAATTAATGAAGCGAACTGTCGCAAGTATTTTTCCATTCTGTCCTTATTTCCCCGGCTCACCTGCTTAATATTTTTTAAGTCAATCAATTCATTCATCATTCAATCACATTGCTTACCACAATATAAGAGGATTTCGGCAGGTTTTGGACAACTGACCAATCATACGGCAAATGGATGTTAAAAAGCCATTTGATCAACCGCTTGATCAACCGTGCCGCGCATGATAGACCATTCGTCTAAAATCAACAAGGCTAGTTTAATCTTGAGCTGTAACAATTGGAACACTCAATGTTTAACATAAACTAAATCAAATGAAAACCTTAAAATTTATAAGCTTTATCGCCATTACCTTTCTAATGGCATGTTCAGATGACGATGAAATAACCTCTACCTGCTTTGATGGCATTCAGAATGGGGACGAAACAGGAATAGACTGTGGGGGGAGTTGTACAGCGTGTGCCGAACCTTGTTCTAATGAACTAGCCTTTGATGAAACAGGGAAATATGGTGTTAACCTACTTAGAACTGCGGGTAGCGATATAGACACGCTACAAATCAACTCCTTTGATGTCTTAAGCATGCAAGCCACTACTGCCGCTAGTTGCACTAGTTTGAGAATAGTGATTACGAATGTCACAGCTGACTGCGAGAATTGTTGGTTTCTTTTTAATGACTTTTCGGAAAGACGTATAGATAATTGGGATGTCTCTGAGTACAACATCTCTAATAATTCTCAAACATTCACTTCAACAGGTACGGAGATGGATTTATCAATTGATGCCTTCTATGGCGGTGTTTATGAAATTGAGTATTATGTCAATGATAGCCTTACGCACACGAATTATTTACAATCAAATGAAGATGAGCTAATTCCTTTTATCGACGGTGAATTCATGTTTAGCTCCAGAAAAGGCAGCAACCTCCTTTTTACGTTAGCGATAGATGTATCCGGCTTTGACCCTGACTCGTATTTTGGCACGCTAGATTTAGATGATCCAAATGCAGTTGTTGAAAACAAATTCATAGCACATACAAGAACGTTGGCATTAAAAGACGAAATTATCTACTACTGGGATTTTGTCTCTAACGAAATTAGAAGCGTAGATATTTTGATCCCCAATGCAGTCGCAAATACTTTGTTAAGTAACGTAGTGGAAAATCTGGAATCTGATGGAATAACAAGCATGGTGTTTGATAATGAAATGCTTTATTTCAAT
>JBCDHL010000218.1:0-4705 GCA_038750095.1 Chlamydiota bacterium | reverse complement strand
TTGCGATTTTTGGTGGTAAAGGGGTATTCATCTGCCAGTTAACGACATCACCATAACGCTTTTCAATTGAACGCTCCGATGCAGCTAGAAGAGTAATTTCAAACCAAGGGTGGTTAATAAGTCGTTCGATAAATTTTTGTCCAACCATACCTGTTGCACCAAGTATCGCAACAGGAATTTTCTCTTTGACATCCATAATTATTTCCTATTTTTAACTCGATTTTGTACATTTTCTGGACGAAGATAATAAGAGAAGAAAAGCCCAGCATAATAAATTTTAAAGGATGGGTATGATGATACCCTTCCTTAAAAATCCATTTAACTTGGCAAAGCTTCTCTCAATAGAGGAGTTCAGAAAATGTACAAAGTCGAGTTTAACGCTTACCAATTTTAATGACATCCGCAAAGACGCCTCCCGCAGTGACATCAGCACCAGCACCGGCACCTTTGATAACAAGAGGCTGGTCATTATACCGTGAAGAGTAAATAGCAACGATATTATCACTACCGGAGAGAGAGTAAAAAGGATGTAAAGCATCAACATCCTCTAGCTTAATCGATGCAACACCATCCACAAACGATGCAATATACCGCAAAGCTTTACCCTGTTTTACGACTTGATCCCTCCTGTCATTTAACCCTTTACTATGCTCACCAAGTAGTGAGAAAAACTGATCAATACTCTCTGCATCAAAAACAGCTTGAGGAAGGAGGGCTTCAACCGTTACGTCTTCGAGCTCTAAAGCATGCCCGCACTCCCTAGCCAGGATCAAGATCTTACGTGCAACATCCATTCCATTAAGGTCTTCACGTGGATCAGGCTCAGTATACCCTAATTTTTGTGCTTTTTGGACGATAGTATGGAAAGGGATACCCTGCTGAAATTCATTAAATATGTAGCTAAGAGTTCCTGATAACACTGCTTCAATACGGTGAATCTTATCGCCGCTGAGTAGCAGATCATGGATCGTGCTGATTATTGGAAGACCAGCCCCCACATTCGTTTCATAGTAAAAATCTACACCTCGCAAACGGGCCAGCTTGTTGAGCTGCTTGTACTCTTGATAAGAAGAGGAGTTAGCACGCTTGTTAGGTGTCACCACGGAAATGCTACTATTGATCACCTCTGCATATTTTGAAGCAACAAGATCACTTGCTGTGCAGTCAACAAAAATACTTCTTCCCAGATTCGCCTCGTTCATTTGTCTGATAAATTCATTAACTTCCATACTTTGCGTGCTATTACTCAGACCTTCTCTCCAGCAACTCAGATCTATCCCATCAGAATCAAATAGCATCGTTTTTCTGTCTGCAAGGCCACACACCTTAACCTCTAAATTGAAATCGTTACGAAGGTACTCCACTTGCAGCTTTATCTGCTTGATCAATGCCTGACCAATCAACCCCGTTCCAATAAGAAACAGATTTATTGTCGCAACATTCGACAAAAAGAATTCATCGTGTATGACATTCAACGCTTTACTTTCATCTTTTTTGTTTATTAGACAGGTAATATTGAATTCTGAAGACCCTTGTGCAATAGCGATAACGTTAACACCATTACGTCCTAAAGCCCCGAAAAACCGCCCCGACACCCCAGGCATTTCACTCATATTTTCACCGACAACAGCAATCATGGAAACATCGTTGTCAACAACAACTGGATCAATAAGCCCAGCAGACCGTTCAAGAGAAAACTCTTGATCAACAACATCACGAGCAAGTTTGTAATATTCGGGTAGAATGCCAAAACATATCGAATGTTCTGAGGAGGCCTGAGTGATGATCATTACACTAATCTGATTGCGTGCTAAAGCACCGAACAATCTTGAGGCAACCCCAGGAATGCCAATCATTCCATTTCCTTCAAGGCGAAGTAAGGATACGTTATCTACTGAGGAAATACCACGAACCAACATATTCTTTTGATTGTTTACTTCGACTGTCACTTTTGTTCCATCAACATTCGGACGAAAAGTATTTTTTATCCATATTGGTATCTTATAGCGCATTGCGGGGGCGATTGTTGGAGGGTAAACAACCTCAGCACCAAAATGTGACATCTCCATAAGCTCTTGATAGCTCATTTGTGGGACAGCAAAAGCTTTAGGTACTTTTCTGGGATCGGCAGTCATCACACCGTCAACGTCGGTCCAAATTTCTATCGCATCAGCATTCATAGCTGCTCCAACGATAGATGCAGTAAAATCTGATCCCCCTCTTCCTAACGTTGTTGTTTCTTGCGCAGATGTTGCCGCAATGAAACCGGTAATAACAGGTAATTTATTTTGCTCATTGAAATAATTGCGAATTTTTTGGTATGTGACCTCTTCATCGATAGATGCTGAACCAAATGCACGGTTTGTTACAATGATCTTTCGTGCGTCTAGGTATTCGATATCGGGCAATTTTAAGCGTAAAAAAGCAGCGATGATTGTGGCAGAAAGCTGCTCACCGTAGCTCATAATGAGGTCGAGCGTTCTATCTGATAACTCTTTTACCAGACGGACCCCATGTAACGTATCGGACAAGTCATTAAAATAAGACTCTATAATCGTTAATAAATCAAACAAATCCTTCTGACTAATCAGTTTCTTTGCGACTTTATTATGTCGATCATGGAGGGTTTCAAGGTCTGATAAATACACATCGCTCCCTGTCGAGGCGGTGGTGCCCATATTGATGAGCGTGTCTGTTACTCCCTTTAAGGCGGAAACGACGACGGCTATCTGGGCATTGCGTTCATGTTCATTAATAATAATTTTACTAAGGCTTTCAATCCTTTCGGCATCAGCAACTGATGAACCTCCAAACTTCAACACTTTCATTACTGATTTCTCTCCCTATCCAGTTCCTCTTCCCATTCACGTCGTTCGTCTGTAATTCTTGTCCTTGGTAATGGATTTCTCGGTACACGATTACGCGGTAATGGATTTCTCTCTATCTGCGAACGTTCTAAACTTCTTCGAGGGATACGATTCCTTGGTAGTGACTCCCTAGGGACCTTATTCTCAGGTAAAGGCCGACGAGGAATTCCCTGACGAGGAAGTCGATTTCGAGGTACAGAATTTCTGGGTAAAGGCTGACGAGGAATTCTACTTGATGGTAATGATGGAAGGTTCTCCATCTGCTCATTTTCCTCTTCATCCCCTCTTCTTAAAGGCTTATCTCGTTCGTCAAGTGTGTCACTTTCATAAAACTCTGTGCCTTCTATGATGTTCTGTTGCTCCTCAAAACTCATGCAGATTTCATTAAAAATGATACTGAAACAACCTAGAACGACACAATATTTTCTCATAGAATCCGTACCCTAAACGCTATATACCGATCGTGTTTCAAAATTTAGGCATAAAAAAAGGGACCGAATCACTGGAAGCAATCGGTCCCTTTATAAAAGGGTTGACTTACTCTTTCTAAATTAGAAAGAGAAATCCAAGCCAGCTACTAGACCATGGAAACCAAGAGTCGTGTAGTCTGTAGATGATGAATAGTGCTCATCAAGAGGTAATGCTGAAGAAAACGCTCTTGGGTTAGCGACGTTATGCCACTGAACGAATTCCCAACCTAATCTTATAGCAAACTCACATCCGCAAGCATCGGTTTCATAAAGTAATCCAGCAGCTAGATGGTAGCCAGGTACAACACGGCAACAGTCACCATCAGCAAAGATAGATTTACTTATTTCACCACTAGCATTAACTACATAGCCTGTGTATTTTCCATCGAAATCACCAACTGTGATAGTACCAGCAGCACTACCATAGAATTTTACGCAGTCAAACATTTGGAATTGGTAATCAGAACCAATTTTTAAACCAACGCCGAAGAAATCAGATGTCCATTTTGTTTTATAAAAATCAACATCAGAGATATCTTCAGTTACAAAACCACTTGCAGTGATTCCTTGATCAAGGATCAATCCTTCCACACCAAAGAATGGCTGGAAGCTATGACACCTGTTGCATGCGATGTCGTAAGCTAGTAAAACATCCCATGTTTGATAAGTAGTGTCATAAGTTCCCTTAACAACAGTTAAATCGCTGAACTCTGGATCCTGCAAAAAACGGAAGTTAGGATGGAAAAAAGGTGATGTTACATAATCAGCGTTATCAGGCACTTTGCAAGTTGCACTGGTATTAACATCTAACCATGTATAAGACGCGTTTAAACGCCAGTTGCACCATATATCGTCTTTTCCGAATCTGATTCTGAAACCAGGTTCCCAGTCAAGACATAGGCACTTGTATCCCCATTTACTAGTTGTAGTCGTTGGACTTGTTCCCTCAGTAGTATCTGAGTATCGTACTACTGCATAGTCCATATTGTCTACGCATGGCTTCCAGTAAAGAAAGTCTGCGCCGATTTCAAACCCACCGAACGAGCAAGGGTCGCAGCACGGATCGTAACAACTATCCGCATTTGCAAAGTTCGGGGTCATTGTCAATAGGCCTAGGTTTAGGAAAACCAAACCTAGTTTTTTATTCCACTTTGCCATTTATGCACTCCCTATATAAGGTTATTGTGAAACACATTTGTAACTAATATCACACAGTCGATTCCGGTGTAAAGCGTTTTTTATTTTGAAAAGTTTTTTTTGAGCAAATATCTTGATGAAATTTTGATCACCTTAAAGAGAAAAAGTATTAAAGCTTTCCCTTCCACGAGAAAAAATAAATTCACATCCAGTTATAAAACAGTATGTTAG
>JBCDHL010000217.1:0-4715 GCA_038750095.1 Chlamydiota bacterium | reverse complement strand
TTTCCATTCTGTAAACTTTTGACAGTATAATGATATTGGAAAAATTGATCACTGACGAAAGTATTTCTCTGCCAAAATTGTTGTCAGACTTTCATAAAAAAAGTCATCGTTTATTGCAATATTTAATGATCGAAATTGACAAGAGTTCATCCAACGATACCAACGAATTATGCCATACTGTTCGTGATCATTGATAAAGAGTGCGTTCTCTCCGATTGACAAGAATTTAATGATTCATCAACCCGTTCGATTAAAAGCTGTTATCAAAACAGGAAGATGCAAATAAAATGAGA
The DNA here is from genome assembly GCA_038750095.1 of Chlamydiota bacterium. Taxonomy (GTDB): domain Bacteria; phylum Chlamydiota; class Chlamydiia; order Chlamydiales; family Criblamydiaceae; genus JAJFMC01. Next base: position 4,422 of record JBCDHL010000217.1, on the reverse strand, counting down.
CATTCGGCGAAACTGACATTTCTATTAATCTCTGCTTATTAATCCCACCATTCATGTGGATACCATTTATAACCGTACACTTCATTCATTCATGAATACATTCAAGTTTCATCATTTCATTTATCGAACAACTCAAACACATACTCATTGTTTAATTTACGATACAACACCAAGAACAGCATCATCAACAATTGTACAATCACTTCGTAAATGCTGGATGAAAGAATGGTGAAATAGACGTTAAAATAGATGTGGAGATGGATGAGTTTAGGTGGGGTTTACAAAATTATTCCAATAGTTACATTGTAAAAATAAAACTTGGAAAGATGTCTATTTCAATTAATCAAAGTCAGTGTCGTCATTTACACCAGTCCAATCCGCATCTTCTTCTTCAATACAGTTCTCTTTCGATTGAATCAAGCATCAGACCTTCAGCCTTGTACTTTTCTTCTTCTTTGATGTAATGATCAACATACGATCTAAAGTTCTCTGGTCTAATATGCCGTAACACAGGTCTGGCCTCCTCCTCCACTCGCTTTAGACTGAAATCTAGATTAATAAACGCTACCTTTCTTTTCACCTCCGACCATATCATCTCCATAGGGTTTAATTCAGGATGAGCGACAGGTAGGAAAAGTATTTTAATCTCAAATTCATCACCAGCGAAAGAATCTTAAATCATATATTTCACATCTGGAGCCAGCTTACGAGCAGCCTCGAGCAATTGGATTTTTTTTCCGTTTTCCAATTTGGACTCCATTGCCATTCAGATGAAGGACCACCCCACCTTTCAATTGAAAGGATTATATAAGCCTTTCTCCAGCTCGTAGTCGGTGGTTTAGTTTCACTCGTTATCATTGTATGATATTTAGCCCTGTCCACCACGACCACAGATTTGACAGCACTTTCTTTTATCTTCGGGAAAACCTTTTCCTTCAACCATTTCAAAAACAACTCACCGTTCATCTCAGAATGATAATCTGGATCTTTATCTTTTGATCCGCGAAAAAGAAGCATGGAATCACTGAACAAACTCGTTTCTGCCGATCCGAGGTGGCACAAGATTGCTCTTTGACCAGGGCCTGCTGGTACACGATAATAGATGTCATCTTGACATATATCTTTAGGCCTCCAGACTCTGCTGGTGCTTAAGTTCTTAAATACCCATGTCTCATCTTGATAGAAAATTTGGTAGTTCTTGGCTCGATAGTCAGCTATCCATTCGTAGTAGTCTGACCTCATTAGTAATATGTCATTTCGCTTCTTGACATAATCGTAGTGAATCGATCTTGGATCATAGAGAAAACCAGATTTGTGCATAAATCGCCGTAATGTCTCCTTTGACCATGTCCAAGAAGGTTTTTCAATCCCTTCAAAAGCTTCAAATTCTCCTTTAACTAGTTTCTGGTGCATTTCCGAAAGTTTCGGAATTTTCTTCTCAGAGATGATCATATCTCTCATCATCATACGAATGATAGGGAGGAATTCGATAGGAACTTCTGGTTTTTTGCATCTCTTGATATCATGGTGAAACTTCGGTGCAGACTCGAGGAATGATGATTTACGGATACAGTGCAGAGTCTGACGAGTGATTCCTGTTGCGTCTGCTGTCATCTGTATGAGATTAGTAACAGTGATTATTTTGGCCGATTCAAGAACAATTCTTGGGCGGCCGTTAAAGAAATCGTGCACATGAAGTATTACTTTATCAACCGGCTGGGTTACAACCTGATACTTAACATCACTCTTCTCTGTTGCCATTTTGGCAGATATTCTTTCCTTTGGCTACAATGTAAATAGAAATATAAGTCCCTCGATTATGACCTGACTAAAAGAAAACCCATGAGACGAAGAGAGGGTTTTAATGCAGTCGTGTTATCGGACGACGCATGTCATTTGAATACCATAGCCCACTGTGTTCATTATAATAGCCCATTAGGATGTAAAATGATGGCTTGCTGCTGCTTCAAGTCGAAACACAAAACTGTAAACTGGGCCAAGTCGTTTGATGCACTGAGTAGAACCTGCAAAGTTTGCAATACAATGCAAAGCTAAATTTGAAATTTGGAGGGGGCTCAATCTTTGTATCGCGGGAAACTTGATCCTTAAATAAGCTTCGATGGCTTAACCCAAAATAAAATGTAGCGCGGTTGATTGGCCCAGGAATAAGTTGCTCTCAATGCAGGAGTAATCAAGAAGTCCCGAGTTCCAGGCTTGAGCGCCAGTCCATGTACGGTGATTAGATCTCGGTTTCCCTTGGTCTTCATGGTGATGGTGCAATTAAAGTCGACACGTTTCTTTTGATTATGATTTTTAACATATAATCGTCCTAACATATTGTGAGAATGATACTGAGTAGGAAGAGGGATAGGAGTAGGTGAATATGAAGGATAATTAAATTTAGGATGAAATAATGTTGTTTCAAGGGGCTGTAATATAACTCCCAAAATGACAAATAACGTTATTATCGTGATTTATAATAAATTGGTGAACGTCCAATGCGGCATGTATTTCTTTGTTCTGGTTGAACGTGATGTCTCGCATCATATTGATCACAGCCCAGATGTGATTTACTCCATTCCTATTGTCCTGTTGCTGAATATGTTGAACGACTGCAAAGAGAAGAGACGAAGGGTGATCAATTTCCTGGCTACCGAGGAGTACAAAATGCAGACGAGACTGATCTCGCTTTCTTTGGCAAGAATTTCGAATGTGATAAATAGGTGGTATCATGATTCATACACAAATCATACCATTGAGTAAAGATCAAGTCATATTGGTGGATTTGAACATTCTTCCATGAAACGGTGAGTGTAAATTCCATGAGTCTGTGCCATAGTAGCCATTGTTATTGTTGTACGACTGATGATTGTTATCTTGATTGTCTAAAGGATCCGACCCATTGATATTGTTTCTTGCAAACCCATGCGACATGTCACAAGGGAGGAGAGTACTTCTAGCATACGGTAGAAGATAACGTTGTCTAATTGAGAGCATGCAAGCCGTACTCGACGCAAATGCCGGGTTCAAACCCATAGTTACGGATAAACGCCCTACGGGATGGTCGAAATGAGATCTCTTGAGGTCTGTATCGATTCGAGGCTTTTGTCAGCAAGTGATATCCCAATTGAAAGATCCGAAACGACAGGAATAGAGATGAACTTTTTCTGCGCCCTGGTCTCTATCATTGAAGAGTTCTACCATTAAAGAGCGCCCGGCATCGTGAAGCAGCGTTCGACAACTATGGCTGCATAATGTCCTTATCATAACTTAACTAAGGTACTGCATAACTGACAGTGCCTGTAATGTATCAGATCAGGTACAGTATTCATATGTTGTGTGTCATCACTTCGGTGTGAATTCCCGACGTCGATAGCAGCTGATTTGGACAAAAACATGATGCAGTTCAAAATGTAATTACGTTGGTTCCAGTAGCAGTCTATAAACTCGTACGCAGCCACCTCCCGCTACATTGCTTTCTCCGTTGAAGGTCTCAACTTGAAACCCACTTCTAGGTTTCATCACATCGTGCTACTCACCTGTCGCTGGATCGTTCATTCTCTGAAACCCCCGTTCCTCTGTCACTTGCAAGCTCACTCTTTTATCAACAACCCTTTTGTGGTATAGAAATGGCTGCTGAAGCTTCTGCTCCATTCGTATCATCCGCAACACGCGTCCTCTTCCAGAGATTTTCTGGCAAATAGGCCATGCTGCCACACATGTTATTGTATATGGAACAGACGTTGTTGGCGGAACAAACGCAAAGCAAGCTAGCCAGACTCATTTAGACAGATCCGTATTTTGTAGCGTTACAGAAGCTGTACCTGCAACTGGAGCCATGGCCTCAACTATATTTCTTCCACCTCCTGCATCAGACGCATCCATTGAAGAAGCGATTCAAGCTGAAATTCCTCTGTCTTTCTGTATTACGTTAACTTATTACTGGTTTTATCTCTTGTTCTGTTTCATATACATATTTATTATTCACAATGACCAATAACGATAACAAGCTACTCAAAATTGGTCTTTCTGCTGCTGGAATTGTGGTCGTTGGAACCTGCAAATACCTTCACAAAAGATATCATACGTCTGCACATACCTCCCCATCATCACCATCAACGTCTCCAAACCCGCCAACACCAAAAAAACGTCAACATCAACACATGCAGCACATGTAGACCCGTCCCAATCAGTCTATTCATCATTTACGGCTGCTCGCACAGCCTTCATATCAACCATCAGAGAAGGATTCTCCTCCCTCATGCTAGTCCTGTCATCTTCCTTCGCAAGATTCATAACGTCTATCAAGATGTACCCTGCAACCTGCTGGACGATTCATCGCACCAAAAAGAACTCACAGGCATTCCCTCCATACTTCGAAGAATGTGTCACCGAGGACATATTCTACCAAATTACCAAATT
>JBCDHL010000216.1:0-4729 GCA_038750095.1 Chlamydiota bacterium | reverse complement strand
GGTCGTAAGTGCGATGGTTTCCCAGGACCCAGGGTAATGTGGAGTGGGTTACAGAAAATGACAGAGTGTGCAAAAGGTTGGGCTGCATATAGAAGTTTTGGGTGAAAATTTTATTTACATTTTATGTGGTAAGGTATGGGCCGGCATGGGGCTTGAAGGGGAAGTGAATTTCAAATTTCTTCCAAAGAACGTACGATCAATCCATTTGGGAAGTAGAAATGGAATGGTTTGGTCTCCTGATACAAATGGAGTACTTCGGCTAAGATCGAGTTGCCTAACGAACTCCTTAAAAGGTGAAATTGAATTTAGTGCCTTACCTCACAACTTAGAAAAACTCAACATTCAAAATAATCAATTTGAAGGTGTTATTACATTAAAGGAGCTTCCTAAACAAATCAAAGAAATAATTCTAAGCCATAACCGCGGGATTAGAGGGAAATTCGAACTCGGAATTGAAGGTGAGCATCGAAGTGATGAGTCTTTTGCTCGCATTAATAGTGGCTGTGTTGTTCTTAAAAGTCATAAGCTTTTGCCTGATAGTGAGAGGTGTCTTATTGAGTTTTTTAACACATCGATTAATATTATGAATTCAAATCGGTACCGCTAGAGAAAATCAGTTTAAATCTTATGGAACAAATCTTGAGGAAAAAGAGTTAAAATTTATGCAGTCAAAAACAAAAATGGCAGCTGCTGTGATGACTTAAAAACGGTTAAAATGATAGACCTCTTCTATTTTAAGTGACACCTTGTTTGTATCTCATACGAAGACTAAGCTTGATGCGTATGGGATAGGCAGGATAAAATGAAATGATCCTGCCTATCTATACTGAATGAAATTGGAATAAAAACTCACTAAAAACTGATGCCTGCCCTAACGACAAGGCCTTGTAAGTATAGGTTAGCTGACGGCTTGTATCCATCTGGAAAATTAATATCGGTTTTGACCATCCAATCAGTTTGGTCAAAGAGAATCTGACTCTCCCAACCAACCATCCCAAAAATTTGGTAACAGCCACAAATGCAGGTTTCAGTTCTTAGGCCAACTTGTACGCTGGTGATGTAGCGTCCTCGTGACTTGTCAAATGAAAAATGAAAGGTGTTATCATTACCTGCGAATTGGTCGTTCACTCTGTTAAAATCGTAGTTGACCTCACTGCTGCCATATGCTGCAGTAAAAATACCTTTTGAGTACAAAGCCAGGCAGTCGAACATCTCCCAAACAACATTGTATCCTAGGCTTGCCCCAAATCCGTTGTACTGGGTTTTTCCATTGAATTTTCGAGTTTCTGAAGTGTCAACAGGTGCCACGTAAAGTGTGCTATCTTGTGCTTTTAGGTCCTGATTTGTTTGATAGTAGGTAAAGGCTGCAAAAGGAGAAAATGAAACCCTGTTGCAATCTATAATTCTCCTCTCCAACCCGATATCTAATCGGTAATAGCTGAAGTGAAAATTGCTTATTAAATCATAGGTTTCCAAATTATTATTTTGTATACCTAAAAAGTCTGATGAAACTCTAAAAGTTTGATTGTCAGTACTTGGACCTATAAAATTAAACTTGGTTTTCTTATCTGTCGCATACCAGGTCCATTCACCGAATAGACGTGCACACTTTAAATCTGTCGAAAATCCTAAGCGGTACCCTGAGTCCCAATCAGGGCATACATCAATACGTTTCCAGTCATCAGAGGTGACTCTTGGTTCGTCTGGATCGTTAGTAGTCCCTGTAGAAATGGTAGCGACGTCAACAGATTCTCCAGCCGCACGGAAAAACAGCCACTCAGCATAAACGTTATAATGATTGCAGCTGTCGCAGTAATCACTATAATGGTTTGCAGATAAACTGGCTGTAGCCAGTAAAATAAAACTCATGATGATTCTCTTCATAATACTCCCATATCAGTTGCGTATGTGTCTTTCCAGATTGAACATGCATATTAAATATAAATTTAGTAATAGTAAATGAGAAATTCATTTGCATTCTGGATACCTAGCTGTGAAGGCAAAGCCTGTCCAAAGGAATAGTCAATAGAGATGATGTAATCGTGCCTCCTTGTTAAGCAAGCGCGATTACATTATGTCTATTGATTGGCCAGGATATGTTACGTAAAACATGAAGGTTGTGTTTGACAAACTCGAAGTATTGATCCACAAGATAAGATCTTATTGCGTATTTTTTTGCAAAAAAAATGAGAATGCTGTTTATTGTATTTGTCGCAAATTCATAAGCATTATATTTACAAAGGAAATCCATGAAGATCATACAAACCATTACGCTCTCAATTTTTTCGGCAACCATCAGCCTTACATCGATGTCAACTTTAACTGCAGACTCTTTTGAAAGTGATTACATCCAGAAAGCACAAGAACCAGGGACTGTCATCTTCAACCCCCCAGAAAGCTGGCACATTGCAGATCCTCAGGCCTTACCTCCTAGCGTGAAAATCATGGTCGTTGGACAGAGTGGTACAGATTTTCCTCCTTCTATAAACCTCGGAACCGAAAAATACAGTGGAACTTTAAAAGACTATCTTAAAACGATTAAAAACATTAACGACGCTCAGGGAGCGGATTGGAAAGATCTAGGAACGATTCGTACTCAAGCTGGAACAGCAAGCCTTTCTCAAGTCGATGCAAAAACTGAATGGGGAGAGATAAGAATGATGCATGTGATCGTCCTGCGTGAAGGAACAGTTTACATTCTTACAGCTGCTGCTTTAAAAGAGGAATTTTCTAAGTACTACAAAGACTTCTTCAAGTCGATGCGCTCGCTACGCTTTAACAAAAACGTCTACGAAGCTATTACAAGCCCATCTGTTAAGGCGAAGCTTCTTTCCGAGAATCAGTCACTTAAATCGGCTTGGGAAAAGCTTCTTGAAAAAGAAAAGGAAAATCATGAAAGCGCGGCTATTGAAAAAATAGCTCAAGATGTATTTAACAGCGAAGAATTCCAAGTCAAGTTTTGGACTCCTTATAAAGAATGCGTTTCTAAGGACTTTCAAGAGCTGGGACCATCGTGGAGAAAACAGCTTCTCAATCAGGTACAGAGTGAGTTGATGACATCTATAAACCATTAACATTTTGTGAATTACAGATTTACATATATGCTAGTGATAAATGTGCAAGAAAAAAATTGCTTTTAAACACTGAAAATGAGATACATGACCTTTTAGTAAAACCTGAACTTATCTTTTAGGACTGGATAAAGGAGTGCACCGATGAAAAGACTAATGAAAAAGCTAGTTGCTGCAACAGCACTTGCAGCGATGGTAGTATCCAGCAGTGCCAGCGCTGACCAATGTTATGATACATGTGGGGGATGTGGGTACGAAGAGTGTCGAAGAGCACCTTGTATTGCTCCTTGTGTAGCGTTAGGAGCTATTGCTCTAGCAGCAATCATTGCTGTAGCAATTCAAAACTCTTCGTGCGACCATAACCATAACTAACGTTCATGGTAATTTTATAGGGCCACTGTTGGAATGTTTGTGTTTTCTTTGCGCAAAATGATCTGTGGCTCTTTACTTCTTCTTTTAGTTTCCTGTTCAAAACCTCTCTCTCCATGGAAAGTAAATAAAATAGAGACGAGTAATCCGAGTTACAACTCATCGCGTTACATTTTCACTGATGGAAATACCCGTTTTGAGCTTTACAAAACGGCCTACGAAACTGTCGGGTATTTTAGTGTTACATCGTTGCCTATCCCTTCTTTGCTTGAAAATTCATCTATCAGTCAAATAAGGTTAACCATTGATGATGATAGAGAAACTGTTATTGCACATAGAATCACTGGTGGACAAAAACTCATTCTTCCTGAAAACACCCTTCAGAAGATACTGGAGGCATTAAAAGAAAAAAAGAGCGTGACACTAGAAACAGGGCGGTATTCTTTGACTCTTACCTCGCCACCTGAAGAGCTTAGTTTGTATAATTGTACTAATCGATAGAAACACAGAATAGCTATCCTCTTCAGGTCCCTTCTCTGTGTTCTCTATGACTTTGTGTTTTAAAAAAAAATCGGTGGAAGTGATTGGCCAACTATGTTAAGTTCCCCGATGAAACAGAAGTTGTAAGGAGAAAATTATGGACCCAATGACAGCTAATGCTATTTCAGATGAACAATTCCATTATTTACAAGGGATTCGTGCAGATTTTGCTAGTGGTCCTTTGATGAAAAGTACAGTTGATAGACTTGTGGACAACTTGTCACAAAGAATTATAGAATTTAGCTTTGAGCACGGAGAATCTTTCGTAAACAGTCAGAGTTGGCTTAGGCCAAGTCAAACAACATCATATACTAACGAAATTTTACGTACTGAATTCGATATTTTCACAAAGTTTGAAGAATATTGGAATAAATTAAATCTTATTAAAGTCGTACCTCATATTCAAAAAGATATTTTTCGAGGAGATTGTTTGACCTCCTTATTTCAACGTGTCTTTTATTTAACTGATCAGTCAATTAAGGGTAAAGAACCTGAAAATATAAAACTAGATATTAAATATGCTCTAGCGAAAGCGTTTTTCATAGAACCCGATAGGCCCACAATTGCTCGTGATCAATATTACTTGGGAGAAAGTGTCCGTGTTACTGTGACATTAAAAAGATTAGCCAATAACAGCACAAAATGAATAATCAAAATTAGAGAAATCTCCTAAGACATCGAAGGAATGAGTTAAACTTTGGGCTCTGTACTGGACAAAAATTTTTTAACAAGATGAACAGGATCGCCTT
>JBCDHL010000215.1:0-4742 GCA_038750095.1 Chlamydiota bacterium | reverse complement strand
TGGACATTTTTCTAGAGTTAGTTTTACAGCTTCAATAATCTGTTGGATCGGTTCTGCAAGACACTCACGAATTTCTACAGAATTGATCCTTTTCGTTACGGGAAGACCTGCCACTTGGTCACGACCACGTACTTCCATTTCCAATTCACTACTACCTAGTGGATAGGCTGAACCAATGGTCATCTTGATTTCTTCGGCTGTTCTTGGACCTATCATTAGGTTGTAGGTACGACGCATGTAATTCATGATGCAGTCATCAAACTCGTCGCCGGCAATACGTAATGAACGCGAATGAACGATACCTCCAAGGGAGATGATTGCTATTTCTGTTGTACCTCCACCGATATCAATGATCATATTTGCTGAAGGTTCATGGACAGGAAGGTCGACGCCTATAGCGGCAGCCATGGGTTCTTCGATCAAAATAACTTCTTGAGCACCGGCATGTAGAGCAGAATCTTCAACAGCTCTCTTCTCTACCCCCGTGATTCCTGAGGGAACAGCGATCAAAATCTTAGGGCGAAAAAGGCTTCGAGCGGGTGTAACACGTTTGATGAGTGCTTTTAGCATCCCCTCTGCAATTTCAAAGTCTGCAATGACACCATCTTTCATGGGACGGACAGCGTGAATTTTCTGTGGTGTTTTTCCGAGCATTGCCTTCGCTTTGTGACCAACAGCAAGAACATCATTACTACCTGAATCGACAGCTACGACAGAGGGTTCAGCGAGGACGATACCCTTACCCCTGACGTATACGAGGGTGTTTGCGGTTCCGAGATCGATACCGATATCGTTCGAGAACGCTCCTCTGAATTTATTAAGGTTTAAAGAGGTTGCCGCTGAACGGCAAAGGGATTGGATAGAGTGTCCAATGTTGACTGTTTGTTTTTTGCTCATCTTTACTGTCCGATTTTACATAGCCTTTTAATGATGCACCATCCAGAGAAAAGGTGATCGTGCACAAAGACAGAATAACCGTTTACTTTTTCATTGTCACAGCTTTTTCTGGTGTGGCCGATAAATTTTGTGGATCGGGTTGTAATAACTCCAGAACTTCTTCCCAGGTAAGCTTTGAAATAGCCTCTTCATCAGTGCTAACAACTTTTTTCACTAAGCCTTTTTTACGGTTTTGAAGTTCCATAATTTTTTCTTCAATTGTATTGAGTGTGACAAGCTTGTAAGCAGAGACGTTCTTTTGCTGACCGATGCGGTGCACGCGGTCTGTTGCCTGATTTTCAACTGCTGGATTCCACCACATATCGTAATGGATAACCGTATCTGCACCTACGAGGTTTAGACCTACACCACCCGCTTTTAGCGAGACAAGGAATACAGGAATGGTTTCGTCCTCGTTGAAACGCTTGACGATGTCAAGACGATTTTTTGTTGAACCATCAAGATATTCAAAAGCTATGCCCATCTTCCTGAGGTCTTGACTTAGGATGTTGAGCATGCGGGTATATTGACTGAAGACTACGGTTTTATGCTTTCCTTCGATCAGGGTCTGCAAAAGCTCCATGAGCATATCGTATTTTGCTGAATCGCCATCTTCGATAGATTCTTTTGCAACGATACCAGGGTGACAACAGATCTGTTTTAGTCTGGTGAGGGTTGCTAGTACGTGGATTTGTACCTTATCAAACCCTTCCTTTTTGACAAGTTGGGAAAGTTCTTTACGCGCTGATTCTGCGTATGATCTGTAAAGTTCTTTTTGGGTATCCGATAGACTGCAGTGGTAGACGATCTCCGAAACAGGAGGGAGGTCTTCAAGTACGTCTTTCTTCATGCGACGAAGGATAAATGGAGAGACTTTATCTTTTAGCTTTTCTAAGTTACTTGACTTGTCTTGGCTAGGTGAGCGAATGTATTTCTCTACAAATCGGTCGTATGAACTGAGAAGGCCGGGCATAAGAAAGTCAAATAGACTCCATAACTCATCCAATGAATTTTCAATAGGCGTACCTGTAAGGATCAGTTTATGAGAGGCTTGAACCATTTTTACAGATTTCGCATTTCGAGTTCCACGGTTTTTAATATGTTGTGCTTCATCGAGAATTGCGTAAGAGAAAGGGTGTTTTTGATATTGTTCGATATCTTTTTGTAGGAGACTGTAGGATGTGATAACGACATCGTAATCTTCAATAGTATCGATCAATTTTTTACGTTGTACTGGTGTTCCGTCAACAGTTAAGATCTTCAGATTTGGAGTAAATTTATTGAACTCTTCTTTCCAATTGTAAATCAACGACGTGGGACAGACGATTAGTGAGAAATTCTCCGGGTAGTCGATCTTGTTTTGGCTGATCACTATGATTGCTTGCAGGGTTTTACCTAGACCCATGTCATCAGCAAGAATACCATTTAAGTGCATTTGGCGGAGCCGTTCCAGCCATTCGGCACCTTCTTGCTGATAGGAGCGAAGTGTGGCCTGCACTTCTTTAGGTATCTTACGGACTTTTACGGTTTTGTTACCCAGCATTTGCTGTTGGATTTCCTTGAGTTTTTTGCTCATCGAAAATTTCACAGGTAATTCATCAAAGAGGTCATCTTTAATACTCGCCAGGCTCCATAAAGGACGCAACTCTTTATGGTCATCGAGTTCTGTGATACCGATTTCGTCAAAAATTTGAATGATTGGCGTTAGTTTTTCGAGGTCAAGGACCAGTATTTTGTGAGATGTTGTAGATGTTGTCCCTTTTCCTTTCTTTTTCTTAGAGGATTTTTTCTTCGAAAGTTCAATGAATGCTTTTTTCGAGGAAATGCACTCCCAAAGTGTTGAAAGTGAGGTGCCGTTTAAGTGACCATCTACTTTTAATTCTACCTCATACATGTCGATGCGATCGGACTCTTTGAGTTTGAGTGTAAAGGAAGACTCGTCGTAGATAAATTGATCAAGTAGATTTTCCGGGCAGATAAACTGTACTCGATGCTGGTTCCTCGGAATTACTTCTGTCATGAATTCGACCACTTTTTTATCCGTTTTCGCTGTAAAGGTACCGGCTAAAGGGTCGTAGAGGAAGTCTTGAAACAAGTCTTCAAGAATTTTTTGCTCTTCTGTTAGATCCCGAGCAAGAATGCCTTGATTGGTGACAAACTGGAGAATATGCTCCGTTTCGACTTGTGATTTAGCAGCTGGAACTTTAAATTCTCCGTAAACGAACTGAATCGTCGCCTCTAATTCACCGTTTAGGTAGCTGATGTCACATTCAGCTGTTACTTCCTCTATTGTTGGAAGTGTCACAATGCTCTCTATGACTTCGCGATTAGTCACATCGGCAAAACGTAGGAGTTCAGGTAGTGAATTTTCTACGAACGTACCAAATAATGGCTCGGGGATTGTGATCGTACGGATAAGGTCTAAGTCTTTAAGGTGTGTTCGGCGGATGTTGTCACCGAATCTGTAGTAAAGATTTTCCTGTATCAGGCCAGGTTTAGCGCATTCATAAAAAGAGACCTCTTCAAGAGTGTTAACCTTTTCCTCTAGTCGGATTGTTGGATTGATTAGTAATTTGTTTTCAGGGGTTTGTAGAAGTTCTAGGTCAAATTCTATCGTCGCACGAGACATTGAGAAACAGAGCGGTTCTTCTATCGCCTGATTAAACAGGGAAGGCATTTCAAAAGTCTCTTGTTCATTAGGAGTGTTGGTGTGTAACGTACTAACTGTTTGTTCTGCAGCTAAATCGTATATTTCCGAGAGGATGGTTCCGAAGTCTTCCGGGTCAATTTCTGCTGAACGGGGATTGGGTTCATTGCCATCTTTAGAAGGAAACCGAGCAAAATTCATGATAAGTTCTAATAGCCTTGCGCTCAAGTTACTAAAGGAGTCAAGAGTGAAGTAGTAGCGTTTACTACCCAAATAGAGTGGTTCTTTATAGTGAATTGCTCCTAAGAATTCAGCAAAATTTGGGATGTTTAATGGTTTAGAACGGTAGGGTAATCTCAAGGCAAGCTGAAGTTCTGTACTCCCTTTGCTTATCGATTCGTCCTCTGGTTCTGTATTGAAGATAACAGCTAGTTCAGCTTTGTCAACTTCCAGTTCTTCTTCTGGTAGGAAAAACCTTGACTGGCCAAGTGCATCAGAGGAGTTAAGGTATTCTTCAAGCAGTTCTCGTTTTAATTTTTCATCTTCTCTTACAACTTCCTTATCCTGGGCTGTCTTGATTGTTTCTTTGATCGTTTCGATTTCTTCTTTGTCGACATCGTCAGACTCTTCGATATTCGTTTCTTTGGCATATTTAACTACTAAAGCATCGAGATGTTTCTCTAAGTAGAAAATCACTGCAGCAAGATGTTGACAGTCATATTGATAAGGACAGTCACAGTCAGAGTCTATCACAGTGGAGTCGTGCCTATCTATCTCTATCTCACACTCATATGTGTTTTCAAATGACCCTTGCACCCTACAGCTTAAGCGCAGCACAGTTGATGATAAGTTCACGATCTTGACAGACTCAACCATCTCTTGATTATAACAGGTCTGTCCTTCCTTGATGATGGCTGGAGAAAAATCTTTTTTCAACCGACGAAAATTAATCATGCAGTGCCCTCGTTCGCCCACTATGTATACCCAAACAGGTTAAAAATTTGGTTTTTTAAAAGCCAAAATCCCAAATTTACACCTTGATAGGGTATAAAGAGTTATCTTTGTTTCTTACCGATCGTGATTGAAGAGTCGAAATTCGTTCAATATGAGCGAATATTGAGCGGTTTTCGATCATTCAGTTAATGAAGCTTTTTTTGCT
>JBCDHL010000214.1:0-4761 GCA_038750095.1 Chlamydiota bacterium | reverse complement strand
TACACACCTAAAACTTCTTTGAGCACGCCATCTACTTTCTGTAACTCCTTGGAAAAGACGAAGTCTTTCCCTGCGTCGCTACAGTCGTATCTGACGCACTCAAAGAAGTTTTAGGTGCGGTTTGGGGTGGCAATCGGGGTCCACGGCACTTACGTGGATGATGCTATCAAAAGTACTGTTCAAATGCTGGTTAAAAAAATATTACCCAAACTCAACAATTCGGTAAAAGTTAATGAAAATTTAGATAATTTTGCCTACCAAATAAATCCTTCTTATACCCAAACAAGTTGAAGGTTTGGTCGTGCCCCAGACATCTTTTAGAGGGGCATGTTGTAACGCATATTGTAGTAGACGCTACAGGTTTGAAGGTTTACGGAGAGGGTGAATGGAAGGTAAATTTATTTTGAAACACGATCGGTATACAACTTTTAGTGGGGGATGGAAAAAGAAAAAAGTCGCTTGGATTTTTACTGAACTAAATTTGAATGTTTCGAAAAGTTAGATTAATTCTAGGATCTTTCACTCTTAGCATTTTAGGTAAGGCATGTTGCCATAAGTCTTGACTGTTCCCATACATTACGAGAAGGCTACCGTGTGTGAGAGTAATCTCTACTTTTTCTTTAGTGATTCGGTGACGAAATTGAAACTTTCTTTCAGCTCCAAAGGTCAGAGACGCAATTGTCGGACGTTGACCTAATTCAGGCTCATTATCTTGGTGCCAACCCATGTAATCACGCCCATCATGATAGAGGTTACATAGAACACTATTAAAAGAGCTTATCTCCTTTTCCAATCGTTTTCTGATTTTTGATAGTTCACGGTTCCATTTCTTAGGGTAGTGTTCCTTACCACTATTTTTATAATTAACACCTTCGTCTGCCACCCATAAAACTTTTCTAGGAACAGTAATGATTTTACCAAACATTTTGATTTCTTCAGTTTCCCAAGGAAGAAAGAGGAGTTCCTTCATTAACTGATCAGCTTCAACATCAGTATACCAGTCACTATAGTAGGTTGCATTTAATTCAGGATGCAGGTCACTTATGTCTTTGTGATTCTCTTTTGTCATGACACTATTATTGATCATCATGGTCTTATTATTCCAGTTCGGGAAATAAATCTCTTAGATGTGTAAGATATTATTTGGAATTTTATAGAAAAATAAGTATTAATGATCATCGGTATACAATGGAAAAGTCTTCTGATTTAGGACGCCTAAAGGATGAAACAAGCGATAATTGTAGGTTCTGGACTGGGTGGGATATCTTCTGCACTTAGATTACGTGCAATGGGTTACAATGTTCACGTTGTTGAGCGTCAGTCGGAGTTTGGTGGTAAGGCAACAACAGTAGTCTCTGGAGATTATTTTTACGATGCTGGTCCTACAGTAATCACAGCAAGTTTTTTGATTAAAGAGCTGTTTCAACTTTTTGGTAAATCAATCGATGATTACGTCGAGCTCCTTCCTGTCTCTCCTTGGTATTCCTACCTTTTTCCTTCAGGGAATCAATTCGCTTATGGTCCAAGTTACGAGGAAACCTTATCAGAAATTACTCGCTTATATCCCGAAGATACTGAGAACTATAGGAAATATCACCTCTACACAAAACAATTATTTGAAGTGGGATACGAGAAATATGGAGTCCGTCCTTTTCAAAGTTTCATCACACTTTTATCTTGCTTACCGGATTTTTTACGACTAAAAGCTTTTGAAAGTTGTTACAAGAAGGTCAACCGTTTTTTTACTAATGAGGAACTTGTAAGAGCTTTTTCCATTCCCCCTCTTCTAATTGGTGGAAATCCCTTTAAAACACCCGCGATTTATTTACTAATCCATCACTTGGAGAATCAGTGGGGGGTTAGATACCCAAAAGGTGGAACAAAAAAATTGGTGGATGGGCTTCTAAAGCTTGCTGAGGAAGAGGGTGTAACTTTTCAGTCTGGAACAAGTATTTGTAGTCTAGGTGTTGAAAATGGTTTAATTACCCATCTTATTGATAACAAGGGTAAGGGGTACGATTGCGATGTTGTAGTTTTTAATGGAGATCCTCAATTCTTGTATAATCAGATTATTCCGAGAGAACTTCAGAAATGGCGTTCATATACTTTGACTCGAAGAGCCAAAAATTCCATGGGATTGTTTGTGATGTATTTTTCAACAAATCGAAAGTATGAAGAGGTCCCCCACCATTTGATTCTTATGCAAAAAGGTTTTAGAAAACATATAGATCAGGTGTTCAAGATTAGTCAAATTCCTGAGCAGCCCAATATTTATCTTCATAGACCTACAGCTACAGATCCGTCAATGTCAAAGAGCGGTTGTGATAGTTTCTATGCATTGGTTCCTGTGCCAAACCTGAAAACAAAGAATGAGTGGAATCTTATTAAAGAGCGTTATACAAAACAGATTTTGGATATTCTTCAAAAGAAAGTTCTTCCAAATCTTGAGGATAGTCTTGTTGACCTATGTGTAACGACTCCCGAAGATTTCGCTACGAAGCAAAATTGTCATAATGGAAGCGCCTTTACTTTGCAGCCAACATTTGCGCAATCTGCCTACTTTCGTTATCCGAATAAACTTCCTGAATTCGAAAATGGCTACCTTGTTGGTGCTGGAACGCATCCAGGAGCTGGAGTTCCTGGAGTGATGACATCTGCTAAAATTTTAGAGGGGTTAATAGGTTGAGCTTCTCAGATGAAACATTGTTCAATCATCATGCAAAGACGTTTAGTTTGGCAGCAAAGCTGTTTCGTTCTGATGACAGGTATAATATAACAGTATTTTATGCATTTTGCAGGACGATGGATGATGTTGTTGACTTGAGTCGATCGACACATTGTAGTTTAGAGATCTTAAATAGAGTCAGAGGGGAGCTTCATGATGGTCATCTTTCAAGCTTTCCAAAAATGGAGGCTTTGATGCGTGAAAAGAGTATTCCTTCTTATTTCTTGATTCGTTTAATTGACGCTCTTGAGGATGATTTGTACCCTCGGTCAATAAAGAGTGTAGATGAACTTCTTACTTATGCACAAGGAGTTGCTTCAACTGTAGGCGTCATACTTTGCAAAACTTTTGGTATGAGGGATAAGTCTGCGATTCCTTTTGCTGTGGACTTAGGGATTGCTATGCAGTTAACAAATATTGTAAGAGATGTGTATGAAGATGCAGTGAATAAGCATCTCTACCTTCCTCATGAGTTATTTGATAATGGATATCTCACAAATCAAATCGATCAAGATACTCAAAAAGTGGTGGATAATTATCAATCAGCTGAGATTTCACATGTTCGTGAGAAAGTCTTATCTATCGCTGCAGATTATTATAGAAGCGCTGAGAAGGGATTAAAGTTTTTACCAATTCCTGCTAGGTATGCGATTACAGCTGCAGCATCAATGTACGAAGAGATTGGAAATTCTTGTAGGAGCGACTGGTCTATCAAACGTGCTAGAGTTTCTTCAAGTCAAAAAATATGGTCTTCAATCAAAGGCATTTCGAGATCCTTGTTAACAGGATATCGAGCACCTTTACATCCAGTCAACTCTGAATTTTTCTATAAAGAAATGATAGATCACTATGGCACTGTATGACTCTATATACTTAGGAGCAGGACTTAGTGCTCACCTTCACGCTTTAAAAAACTCCAAGGAAAGAGATAATATATTGATGATAGATACCATCAATCGTCACGAATATAGACATTCTTGGTGCTTTTGGAAAAGTAGTGATATCATTCCATCTAAACTGATTGAGAATCAGTGGCCTTTGTGGTACTTAAAAAATAAAAACATTACTGTTGAGGTACAATCTCAAGAGATGCCTTATTGCTTGGTTTGGAGTGACAGAGTTTTAAGGCATCTAGCAGGTGCGATAAGCAGTCGCTGTACCTGGAATTTTGAAGAGACAGTTCAACATTATCATGATGGTACGGTTGTCACAAACAAGGGGACTTACAAAGCGAATAACGTTTTTGATACCCGTTTGTCATGGGATGATTTTAGTGACGAGACATTAATACAAGATTTTTGTGAATTTCATATTCAATTTAGTTCAGTAAATTGGAAGTATCGCGGAGTGACATTAATGGATTTCTTGGAGAGAACTGGAGAGATAGCTTTTTGCTATATACTTCCCATGACTCCCTCAGAAATCATTCTGACTACAACATTTTTCGGAACGGGAAAGTACAAAAAAAGTACTCACGAGAAAATATTAACAGATTATCTTAAATATCAACATCATATTGAACCCGAACAATATGTGATTGATCGTGCAATAAAAGGGTCTTTACCGATGGGTTTTTTAAAGTCGGATAACAATAAGTTGGGAGTCGCAGGCGGGGGAATTCGGGCATCGACAGGTTATGCTTTTTTAAATCAGTTCAAGCAAGCTCACCAATTGATGTCTAGTAAATCTTCTCAACTCGATAGGTTAATGGATGAGTTATTTCTTAGGTTAATGAAAGCAGAACCGGAGTTGATGCCAAATATTTTCTTGCAACTATTCCAGACTAATACTCCTGAAAAAGTTGTGCGTTTTTTACAAAGTGATGGAGGCATTTTTGATCACCTACACGTTGTTAGTCTCCTACCAAAACTGACTTTTTTGAGGAGGGGGATTTTTGATTGTTTCTCAATACTTAAGCAGTGAATTCTTGGTTTATTTTTGTCTATTTGCCATTTCTCTTATTTTATATCAATTTGTAGATGTCTGGGTACTGAATGGTGTTTGTATTTTCTTACTTTTGACTTTTGGAATGTATC
>JBCDHL010000213.1:0-4774 GCA_038750095.1 Chlamydiota bacterium | reverse complement strand
TGAAAAAAAATGAAAACAAATTTTACCTTGAATAGTGATACTGATCGATACACAATTCAGGTTGATATTTAGATATGCTTAGATTATTCCTTCTAATTACCACGCTACTTTGCGCCAAGCTATGTTCCGATGAGCAAACCTTTCTTACAAATATCCGACAGATCACATTTCCCGAAATGGGCTTCGAGAAGGCTGGTGAAGCTTACTTTTCTCCCGATGAGGAAAGGATTATTTTCCAGGCAGTTCCGGTAGGAAAACAGCACTATCAGATGTACGTGATGGAGCTAAACAAAGGTAGTCCTGTAATGATCAGTACAGGTGAAGGAGTCTGCACTTGCGGATTCTTTCACCCCAAGCTTCAGAAGGTGATCTTTGCGTCAAGTCATGACAGCCCTCTTGTTGATCAAACATGTGAACCCAAAGAGGGAAAATACACGTGGGACCTGACTCCCTACATGAACATTTATGAAGCCAATTTTGACGGCACATGCCTCGTTCCTTTGACTTGTGGTTCCGCCTACCATGCCGAATGCGCCTACTCTCCGGATGGTACAGAGATTGTTTTTGCAAGTAATGAAAGCGGCACGATGAACCTCTATATCATGAGCGCTACAGGATCTAACGTCCGGCAACTTACGCATACAGACTACAGCTATAACGGAGGACCATTTTTTTCTCCTGATGGAACGAAGATAATCTTTCGCTCCGATCGAGATACTCCGGACTATTTACAAATTTTCTCAATAGACAGAGATGGAAGTAATGAGACCCAGTTGACCAATAATACATCGGTAAATTGGGCACCATACTGGCATCCTGATGGCAAGCATATAATTTTCACTAAATCACTTGGAAAACATCATCGTTACGAACTTTTTATTCTAAATAGAGAAATAGGCAGTGAAAAACGCATCACCTTTAACGATAGCTTCGACGGTCTTCCGGTATTCAATCATGACGGTACGAAACTAATGTGGACATCAAAAAGAGGGAAAGATGGTAAGTGCCAAATTTTTATAGCTGACTTCAATTCAGAAAACTTGAGAGATGATTCATGATCATACAATATAAAAACATTCTGCGTTCGATAGCGTTGGGAGTTATTTCATTTTTAGCTATTAACGCACAAGCGGCTGGACAAATTAACCAAACATCCAATACCACACCGATTTTGTCCCAAGATTCTCTGCCCTATACCATCACTCTTGAAGAAA
Organism: Chlamydiota bacterium; assembly: GCA_038750095.1. Classification (GTDB taxonomy): domain Bacteria; phylum Chlamydiota; class Chlamydiia; order Chlamydiales; family Criblamydiaceae; genus JAJFMC01. The sequence continues at coordinate 3,560 of JBCDHL010000213.1, read as the reverse complement.
CCCCCTTCATCCTACCATCGGGGCTTCATTCGGGAGCAGCAGGAACCTACAAAGGGCAATGGGTGATCATCGGAGGTAGGACGAACGGATTACATGGTTTTGGAATCGACCCCTTTCCTCCCAAACAACAAAATACCGATGTTTACGTTATTGATATTGACAAGCAGATGACATATTCCAGATCTCTAGCTGACGCATCTTCAGGCCTCTCGCAGGAACAAATTGATCAGCTTTCTGTTACCAGCCCTCAATACTCGCAAGTAGGAAATACACTCTATATTTGTGGTGGATATGGCGTAGATACGGCAACGAATGAGTTTGGCACAAAGACTACGTTGACGGCTGTCAACCTACCCAAACTGATAAAGTGGGTAAAGAGAGGGAAAGGCTCGGTTGCTTGTGCGATCAGACAGACGAATCATCCATGGATGCAGGTGACAGGTGGTTTCATGACGATTGATAATAATCACCTGCAGGGATTACTGATTTTTGGCCAAAACTTTGACGGTGTCTATACACCGTCATCGAATGGTCAATATACAGAGCAGGTCAGGAATTTCCAAATCATCGACACGGGAAAAGAGCTAACAGTTCAACCTCGTAAGTCCGAAGAATCTATGGCCCCCTATCGGCGGCGCGACCTCAATGTTGTACCGATGATCAAAAAAGGAAAGCCCGGATATGTAGCATTATCAGGGGTTTTTACACTCGCCGGAGGGATCTGGACTGTTCCTGTTACAGTTTCATTTGATGGATCGACAAATATGAAGGACCCAAATAATCCAAATACTTTTAAGCAAGGGATGAACAACTACGCGAGTGCAACAGCGCAGCTCTATTCGAAATCGCATAAAACTAACTACATCCTTCTTCTAGGGGGGCTCAGCTATGGATATTTTGATAACGGTACTTTTATGACGGACGAAGAAGTTCCTTTTATCAATCAGGTGACAACGGTAAAAATTGATAGACATTGTGAATTTTCACAATACATCATGGAAGCCGAGTACCCTGTCATTCTATCGCAAGGGACAAATCCTGGAAACAGGCTCATTTTTGGAACGAGTGCGTATTTCTTTAACAATGAGAAGGTGGATGATTTAGTAAATGGCATCATTAATTTCGATAAAATCAAAGGGCCGACAACTATTGGATTTGTTGTCGGCGGGATCATGAGTACTTTGCCAAATACTTCGTCGCAAAGCGACTCTACAGCCTCACCCTATATTTTTCGGTTGGTTATTAATCCAAAGGACAGTCTTTGAAATAGGACAAATAAAGTTTGATATAAGGGCACTTATAGATCAATAAGTGGGTAGAAATCTTTCTTAACCCCCGTCAATTCTGCGGTTTTGTGAATCGATTAAACATCCCCAAAAAATGTCAATTAATCTGGTAATCAATAATTGCCATCCTCTGTATCGGGTAGTTTTCTGATATCTCCAACATCAACCCAGCATAGATTTGTATCTGGACTTAGTAATGATCCTGAACTGAAATGAAGCCTCGACAAATTTTCAGCATAATCACGTTCAAGAAGTACAAGTGTCTCTCTGGAAGAGGTCAAGTTATTTTCATAGTCAATCAAATTGAATAGTGAACCAATACCCTCATTCAATCTCTTCCCTTCATCAACAACAAGCTCCTCGAATCTCAACACAGCTTTTTTTGCTTCTTTAACTTCCTGGATAATATGATAGTGATTAAGGGCTAGGCGCATGACATCTGCTGTAACTGTTTGTTGTAGTTCAACGGTTTCAAACTCCGCTCTTTTAAGATCCGCAGAAATACGACGATAACGACCTTTTGCTTCATTGTTACAAAATGGCATGGAAAATGAGACTCCCGCCGTTGCTCTTCTGTCTGGATTTCCTATGTCTCCACCAGAAAAGAATTTCCTGGAAGGAGGGCCTCTCTTGTAATTTGTAAGGTTGTATTCTGCAATAAGGTCTAGTTCTGGCAAAAGATCATTACCCGCACCTCTTAGGAGGTATTTAAACTCAGTCTCTCGAAAACGCGAGGCGATAATATCATTCCGATAGCGATAAGCAGAACAGATTAACCCATTCATGTACTGGCAGATATCGACGTTTTCAAAAATTTCCGGAAAATCTTCAACAGCCTCATAGGTATTCTTAGAAACACATTGTGTAGGAATAATTCCCAAGGATAACCTTAATAACTGCATATCACGATAAAGCTGTTGAAGAGAAGCTGTATAATCTACTTGTGCTGTTGCTAGGTTTGCAAGAGGTTGATTGATTTCAGACTTTGCGAGCTGATCTTCTTCGACGAGCCGAAGAGTTTTTTCATAAAGGTCTTGAAAGGCCTCTACTGTTTGTTTACGAATTTCAACAACTTTTTGTGACGAGACTACGTTCCAGTAGTTGATAATTGTATCTAATAAACGTTCTGAAATTGTGTGTAACGCATCATAATAACTTGCCTTATAAGCTACCTTGCCTGCAAGTTCTGCTGTTGTAAATGGACCGTATAAAAATCCACGCATTAAAGGTTGATTTAGACCTACTGTTAAGTTTCCCTCGTTATATGGAAAGAGAAAATTACCGGGGTCTTTTACTTGGTTGATACCTGTTTGAATGGAAACATTTGTTCCTGAACGAAATAGTTTCGACTCACTGATTGTAGCCTCAGTGATATTACCACTGAGTTTCGTAGCAAAAGTGGGGCTTTGTGAGTTGGCTATATTAGTATTTTGCAAGGTCGCTGCTGTTACAGGGTCAAATGCACCTGAAATTTCTTGAACAACTCCTTTTTGCCTATCAACTTCTTCAATGGCAATTTTTATTCCCATCTGATTTTCAAGTGTATATGCGACAGCCTCTGTCAGAGTTAGAGGCTTATTTATTCCACAAGGATTTGTTTTGGTCTTTAGCTCTTCAATATTATACTCTTCCTCATCCAGCTGAGCGCTGATGTTCTGTAAAGAGACTGTAAGTGACAAGAGAAAAATGAATGTTTTTAGGGTACTTTGTAGTTTCATAAGTCTTTGCCTTTTACTGCGCATTATCCACTATGTTCATTTGCAATTTCAGAGTTTTTTGATGAAGGGTTAGGTTTATCTACAGGATCACTTTTGCTCTGAATCGAAAACCACCATTCAGGAAATATATAGGAAATTGGCCTTCTTTTATCTACTGTGACCCGCACGGAAGCTAGCAAACCTGTTTGTATTTCTATGTTTGGCCCTTTTCCGGAAGTCCAACTAAAGCCACTAGGTGTATCAGGATCTCTTACAGGATTTACAACAAGCTCTATTACTGCATTATTTTCAGCTTTGAGAAAGGCTAGCAACTCCTCTGAATGAACGACACTAAAAATACGGGAGTCTGAAACTGGATATTGTGAAACAGAAGTAACCACACCTTTTAAGTAGCCAAACTTTTGTGGATCGACAAGTGTAAGTTCTAGATAGGCATCGCTACCAACTTTTACCTTGCTTCCGTCACTTGAAGATGTGTAGCAGTAAAAAACATAGTCTTTCTCTTCAGTCAACGTTTTCTCCATCAAAACAATGGACTGTCCTTCTTTAATTTCTT
>JBCDHL010000212.1:0-4790 GCA_038750095.1 Chlamydiota bacterium | reverse complement strand
TGACAAAATAAAACGCCAATTCCAAACATCTTCAAATAGATCGCTGATAGTATAGGCTAAAAGAATACCTAATGAACTCATTATAGAACTGAACGCGACAAATCGTCCTCGATATAATTCCGGAGAGATTTCCACCAAGTATAGAGGAACGACAACTAGCATTGTACCAAGTCCCATTCCAATGATGAAGCGCCCAATACAGAGTATTGAATAAGTAGTAGAAAATGCGCTAACAAGCCCTCCTATTATAAAAAAGATGGCGGTGAGGGTTAATCCGGCTTTTCTACCAAATTTATCTGAAACATAGCCACAAAAAAGAGAACCTAGAGTACCACCTAGCAAGGCAATGCTCACTAGAAAGCTTTCGTCTATGGGAGTAAGTTGGAACTCTTGTTTAACTGAACTGAGGACTCCACCCATGACTCCTTTATTGTACCCAGAGCATAGGGATGCAAGAGTCGCAACGAACATTGAGTAAATGGTGAAGGGTGTGTAGCGGTCTTTCATATAAATCCGTGATTAAAATAAAAACTCTAGAAGGTAATAACAGCAGATGGAGATGACTGCCCCTGCTGGGACCGTGATTACCCAAGAAATAACAATATCGCGTGTGGTACTTAGGTTCAGTGCTTCGATCCCACGAGCCATTCCTACACCTAAAACACTACCAACAAGGATATGTGTCGTCGATACAGGTAATCCAAGCCTAGAGGCAAACACAATGGTGAAAGCAGCTCCAAACTCTGCTGAAAAGCCCCTAGATGGAGTGAGCTCGGTGATCTTTTTTCCAATAGTGTAAATAACACGCCAACCCCACGTCGCAAGACCAGTAATGATGCCCACTCCACCAAGTGCGAGTGTCCATGTCGGAATCGGAGTTGAATCTAATGCAACAGCCCCAGACATCAATACTGTTACGGCTGCTGAAAGGGGACCTATGGCGTTTGCCACATCATTAGCACCGTGAGCAAATGCCATTGTACAGGCACTCATCACTTGCATCCAACCGAAAATACGCTCGACGGATGCGTAGTCTGCGCTACCTATCACTTCTCTTTTTTCTGTTTCGTTTTTTAATCTATCGACATCGTAAAGGAGTTGTGTCACGCGATAGGCCATTTCTCCTTGGGTTTCTTTGCGAAGTTTTTTTAGGTGTTTACGAGTTTTTTGCAGCGCTGTAATGGCTTCGGGGCTATATTCAGGAGCTTTTTCGAGCTCCCCTGAAGGCGTTGCAACGCGATTTACCAAGACCTTTGCTATGAGTGAGGCTAAGCTTCCCAGGACGAAGCTGATAAGAATAGCTTCCAAAAATGTAGGCTTATAGTTAATATTTTTCAATCCGTTCGAGAGGATGAGTCCCAAGGTACCCACAAAAACAAACACAATGATGGGTGTTAGCTTTTTGGCTGCTTTCACAGGACAAGGAGCAAAAAAGATGCGTCGTCTGAGGATGCTAAAAATGAAATATCCAATAAAACCACCAATAAGAGGAGAAAAAATCCAGGCGGAGCTGATATAAACCACATTATCCCAATTGACTGAATCAATCCCCCCAACAACAGCACCAAATCCAACGACAGCTCCGATAATCGAATGCGTCGTAGAGACTGGCCATCCGAAGTAGGATGCGATCTGTAGCCATAAACCGGAAGCTATCAAAGCTGATAGCATCCCAAAAACGAAAATTCTTGGATCGCCGACAAAAACCTCAGGTTTAACGATCCCTTCTTGGATCATGTCGGTGACATGTGAACCGAAAAAAAAGGCGCCGCAGAACTCAAATATTGCAGCGATGATTACAGCATTACGAAGGCGTAGTGCTCCCGAGCCAACAGATGTTCCAATGGCATTAGCCACATCGTTGGCACCAATATTCCAGGACATGTAAAATCCTGCACAGATCGTGATGATAAATAAGATAAGGTCAACGGTGTCCATTCACGTCTCACTTTAGCTCTAATGTTCTACGTACCTGCCAGTCAAGCTGTTCTGCCAGGTTAGAAATATCAGCAAGTGCTGCGATGATTTTTTGCCAAAGGAAAAATGTGGTATAGGTCATTTTATCTTCGGCCTCGATCATTTGCTTGATCAGTTCTCGCTGTATGAGGTCAACTTCATGTTCTTTGCGGGCCACACGGTTGACCATGTCTCGAACTTTTTCAGCTTCCTTCCCCCCAAACGATGATTCTAAAAGCTCATGTAGTTCCATAATGATTGAGCGAGCTTGGTCAAAAGTGACGATATTCATATCCAAAAACTTATCGAAAGCGTCACTGAACTCGTCTAGAATTTCTATTGGTTTCAAAGTGAGTAACACACCTATATCTTCAGCCTTGTCGGCTATTGAGTCTTGTAATGTGACGATTTCTAATAACTGACTTCTATCGATAGGGAGATAGACACTTTTTGGGAGGTGGTTGCGAATATCGTTTTTGGTAAGGTCGGCTTTATGTTCAAGCTTGGATATTTGGTTAGAAATTTCTTCGATTTTTGCTTTGTCTTCTTCACGTAGGGCAGCAAATAGTTCGGGTAGCTTATGAACGCATCCCGCAATATAATCCATATGTGCTTGCAAAGGGGTGAATGGGGAGTGTCCAAAAAGTTTTAGTATCGTAAACATAAGAAACTCAGCCTTCCCTACGTTGTGGGTGCTATTTAAATGCACAATTTATCATCTATTTCGTTTTGTTTCTACAGAAACATCTGTTTTTGGTAAGTGTTTTGGTGCAAAAACAATATTCTTCGTTATACCGATCGCGTTTCTCATTTTTTCTTTATTTGACATTTTTTTTAAAAATATTTAGCCTGGGCGGGTTTTGTCATAAGGAGGATAAATATGAATACTTTTTTGGAAAGCTATCATAAGAATGAAGTTGTAAAGGGACTGGATTATCACCCTCAAATTGTAAATGAAAGATTATTGGAAACATCAAGGTCATTGACTACTAAAGTTGCGCTTGAAACATTTTATTATTTGCTCGAGAAATGTCCTGATGTTAACTTTAGAGATAGTATGGGAAGAACATTGCTGATGAATGTATGTAAATATTGTGATTATAGTTACAACCGCGGTTGTTCGGTACCTAGAATTCACAAAAATATAAGGAAGATAATCCCTGTTTTGTGTGATCGAGGTGCTAGTTTTGATGCGACCGATAGTGAAGGGCATAGTGCTCAATATTACTTCAATCAAAACCTTTTAAAATCAATTGCATCTCCAAAGTTTGGAATTGATTATATCAACTTTTGGATTAACAAATGTCCTGATGTTAACTGCAGAGATAATCAGGGAAAGACACCTTTAATGGTTTTATGTAGTATAGATACCTTTTGTTCCGATATCATTTCCCATAATAATTATGTTAAGGTACTTAAAAAAGCGATCAACCTTTTATTCGATAAAGGGGCTAGCCCCGACGCAGTAGATAATAATGGGAATAACGCTCTTCACTTGTTTTTGAATGTAACCTACCATAAAGAATATATCAATTCCAAAGCTCGAGAATCTCTTACTATACTTTTAGTTCAACATGGCGTTTCAGTCGATAAAAAAAACCGTGATGGATTTACCCCTTTAGATTACCTCTCGCAAGGTAGTATGGATAAATCAAAAAAACGTTTAATAAAAAAAATTGAAACACTTTTGGTATAGGTTAATTTTTAAATATTCCTGCATCCGCCATCTGCTGGAACATTTCGTTGATCGTTTGGCTTAGTGGGCGATAGGTTAGGCCAAGATTGTTTATGCTCTTGCTGTTGTCTGCTCGAAAGGGATGGTTCATATTTCTCGATATATATTCACGGGTTAATGACCTAACTAACAATGGAGTGAGTAGCCAGGCTAACCACTTTGGTAAGACTTTCTTAGGTAAAGGATACTCCTTTCCAAAGCGATCACGTAGCAGCTCTGCGAGTTCGAACATGCTTGTGTTATGGCCATTCACTATGTACCTTCCTGGTTGAGTATCTTTACGGGTGGCCGCTAGGTGAGCTTCAGCTAAATCGCGGACATCGACAGCACCCATTTCCAAGTGAGCGATGCCATACTTAAAAGTCCCGTCACCAAATCCTTTCACTATCCTGAAACTTTCCGATGTCGTAAAAGGGGTAATACCTGGTCCTAGCACTACGCCAGGGTTCAAAACCACCATATCCCATCTTGACTGACTCCCGGCAATTTCCCAGGCATCTTTTTCAGCTACGGTTTTTGAAAAGGAGTAGGGGTTTCGATGAAGGGAAGAAGAAGTATTCCACACTTCTTCTGTTAGTATACCATTCGGAGCATTCGAAATATCTACGTTGTCACCGTAGATTGCCACCAAGCTGCTCGTTAAAATAACACGTTGGACACTCTCAGTTCGATTTACCTCGTTCAAAACATTGCGTGTCCCGATAAGGGCGGGATCTATTAAATCCTTTTGAGGATCATTAACATTCCAAATAAAGGGTGAGGCTGTATGAAATACAAGAGAGCACCCTTTCATTGCCTCACTATAGGAGCCCTCTTTAAGAAGGTCAGACTGAAAAAAAACTATCTCTCCTGGAGAGTTTTCGGCTATGGTAATGAGATGCTTAAGCTTTTCTTTGTCAGAGGGATTTCTCACAGCTGAGTGAACGGTGACTCCCTCTTCAAGCAGTCGTTTTACTATGTGTCCGGCAACATAGCCTGTAGCTCCAGTAACTAATACAGGAGACGAAATATCAAAATTGACCATCTTTACCTCATGTTTTTCTAATTATTTTTATAGAGATAATGTAGGGTGAAGTCAAATTATACCGATCGTGTTTTG
>JBCDHL010000211.1:0-4814 GCA_038750095.1 Chlamydiota bacterium | reverse complement strand
ATTGCTATGATTTTGGCCGTGATTGCCGGATTCCTAACAGGACCTGACAAATCATTTTTAGGTGTCACTTTTCTTCAGGTATATAATTTAATCGGGCAGCTGTTTCTCAATGCGTTGACTCTTGTCGTTGTTCCACTTGTTGCGGCATCGATCATTACTGGTACGGCACGAATGGGGCAGGAAAAATCCTTCGGTTCCTTGGGTGCAAAGACGTTTGGGCTTTATCTACTAACAACTGCTGTTGCTGTAACCGTCGGGCTAATTGTCGTTCTAGTTCTCAAACCAGGGGTCGGACAGGGAAATAGTGAATCCATGCAAGCCCTACTTTCACAAAAAGGGGAGTTACCAGAATTTGCCAATGGAAGCCAAAGTGGGGCATTTTACGGAATTGAACAGATTTTCTTGAAATTGATCCCTTCAAATATATTAGCAGTGGCATCTCAAGGTCAAATGCTGGGATTGATCTTCTTTAGCCTTTTATTTGGCTTTTTTATTCCGAAAATTGAAAGTGGACCAGGTAGTATCTTATTGGGGTTCTGGAAAGGTTTATTTCAAGTGATGATGTGTATGACACACCTTGTCATGAAAGCGTTGCCAATCGGTGTATTTGGTCTCGTTGCAAAAGTCGTTGCGACTACTGGCCTCAGTGCAATTAAACCGATAGCCTATTTTTTCTTAACGGCGATCATCGCTTTTACAATCTATTCATGTATTGCTTTACCTATTCTTCTCAAGTGTATTGGCGGGATCAACCCCTTGAGGCAATTCCGTGCTATGAGTCCGGCGATTTTTACGGCATTTTCTACCAGTTCTTCTGCGGCAACTTTGCCAATCACCATCGACTGTGTTGAACAACGAGCAAATGTATCGAACCGTATTTGCAGTTTTACTGTACCGCTCGCAACCTCGCTTAATTTGTCAGGTACAGGGCTTTATAACTGTATTTCTGTTCTGTTTATCTGTCAGGTTTATGGTTTGGAATTAACCATTCCCATGGTGATTTTTATAGCTCTTATCTCACTACTGACCTCAATAGGGATGGCAGGTGTTCCTTCAGCATCTATAGCAGCCATCGTGATGATCTTGCAAACACTGGGACTTCCTACTGACGGAGTCGTACTTATTCTTGCCGTCGAACGTATCCTTGATATGTTCCGAACGAGTATCAACGTTTTTGGAAATACCTGTTGCGCGGTGCTCGTAGCAAAACTAGAAGGAGAGAAAAATGTCCTCGAACGTTAAAAACAAAACCGTTGTCGTTGGCATGTCTGGAGGTGTAGACTCTTCAGTAGCAGCTTTTCTTCTTAAGGAAGAGGGGTACAATGTTATCGGTATGTTCATGAAAAACTGGGAAGAAGAAAATGAACATGGAGATTGTATTGCCGAAGAGGATTATGAAGATGTTATACGAGTATGCGATCAACTAGAGATTCCCCATTATACTGTTAATTTCGTTCAAGAATATTGGGATGGTGTTTTTTCCAGTTTTGTAAAGGAGTATGAAGCAGGGCTTACCCCAAACCCCGATATTCTTTGTAATAAAGAAATTAAATTCAAAGCACTTCTCGATAAAGCGATGGAATATGGTGCCGATTATCTGGCGACAGGACATTACGTTAGAAAAAGAGAGGATCATATCCAACCACAACTCCTCAAAGGACTAGATCCTGGAAAAGACCAAAGCTATTTTCTACACGCAATAGGTGGACAGTCACTAAATAAAGCTCTTTTTCCTGTAGGGGAGTTACAAAAATCCGAAGTGAGGCGCATTGCTGAAGAGAATAGCCTAGCGACAGCAAAGAAAAAAGATAGTACGGGAATCTGTTTCATTGGAAAACGTAATTTCAAATCTTTCCTCAGTCAATATGTTGATGCGCAACCGGGAAACTTTGAAACGATCGAAGGAGAAACTGTAGGGCAGCACGATGGAGTTGCTTATTATACGATTGGCCAAAGGCGTGGTTTGGCTATCGGTGGCGCAGGTGATGCGTGGTTTGTTGTTGGAAAAGATATTCCAAGGAATGTGGTGGTTGTCGAGCAAGGAACAAGACACCCTGCTTTGTTTGCGGATACCTTGACAGCAACGGAGTCGACGTGGATTGCAAAGTCTCCATTATCAGATCTCCCATTTCGCTGCACAGCGAAGATCCGATACCGGCAGAATGATCAGCCGTGTACTATTGATTCAAACGAAAATGGACGTCTTCATATCTCTTTTGATATCCCACAACGTGCAGTCACTCCACGACAGTCAATCGTTTTTTACAAAGATGAGGTTTGTTTAGGGGGTGCTTTGATAGAAGATAGAGGGCCCTCCTACCATGAAAGAGGGAAAGTTTTGCCTAAAGAGGTATCTTCTTAATTTATAATTTTTTTTGTTAAGTAATAATATTTTTTTTTCGAAAGGAGTTGAAAAAATGGTTAGTTGTTTTAGAGGTAAATCACAAAATAATTGTGGTGTTGATAGTTTTTATCAACAATTAGAGGAGAAGTGTAAACCCTTCGGAGAGGATATAGCTGATCCGACTATCGAAGTGGTAAAAATTATAGTCGGTCAATCCTTGAAAAAATACGCGATAAGCGAGGATGAAGAAGAAAAAAAAATCATTAAAATAAAAATTAAACAAGAAAAAGATCGCCACTTGACTTTTATAAAAGAAAATTTAGTGGTTCCCAATAAGCTTGAATTTGAGATTTCTTTTAGTGAGAGAAAATTAGATTCTGAAGACCCTATCTTCTATATATATATCAACTTTAAAGCAAAGAAGATCGCTGCTCCATTCACAGAAAATGAAGGGGATGATTGTCTAATGGTGTGGAAGCAGATTCGATTTGATGGAGCAAATCAAAAATACACGATAATCAAGCAAGTTTTTCAAAAAAATAAACCTGTTTATCATCAAGATGGATCCCCTAAAGGAAATATTTTGGAATTTGGTAGGGTTCAATTGAACCAACCCCTTGGTTCGAGTACCAAAAAGGCTTAATAAGAAGTTTGCTTTATTTCAATTTGCCTCTCTCTGTATCTTCGTCCAGAAAATGTACAAGGTCGAGTTGATAAAAAGTTATTCACTTTTATTGGTATTCATCTTTCCGCCAATTTTCACTTTTGTCCCATCGAATTTTGTTAGGTTAAATCCCTCAAATTTTTCTGAATTTAAAAATGCATTGTTTTCCAATACGTCGATGGCAACTTTTTCTCCAAGAGTGATGCCTTCAGTGCTATCACTTCTGTAGTGAACCCCAGCGTGATCTCTACCTAGGGCTTCATTAAATGCCAACTTGTTGAGCTCATCACCGACTTTCAAGTTCCCGTTATAAGGAACTAGTCGTTTGTTTGTAATATCTGGCTGTACAGGGTTTTTGACCAAGACCTCTTCGTTGAAAAATGCTTTCAAAATTGTTGCACTCGCTCCCGCTACGACAGCATGTCCCGCAGGATAGGATGGATGGATAGGTGAACCCTCAGGATAGGCTTGCGGAAGAAGGTATGAACCATAGATTTCATGGATTTTCTTCACGACCTGAGACTTTGTTAAATCACTATGAATGTTCATTGGTAGTTTGTCGACAGCTTGCTTTTGCAAATAAAACCCGAACTCTTCAGGACGAAGTCTACGGTGGACATCCCACTTTTGATACCAGGCCGCTTTTAAACTCTCTTCTATCGCTTCGGCAAGTAATTCAATAACATGGGGAAGTCCAAAAGAAACAAATCCAGCTTGATTTTGGCTTGATAGGTAAGGGTTATTTATATCTAATGCATCCGTTCCGTAGGACTGTAGGTAGAGTAAGGCACTGAAAAAGACTTGCCCTGGATAGTCCCTATGAACAAATTCAGCTAAATCTCTGGGTGTTCTAATGAATTGTTTTTCGTTCTCAAACTTTGTTTGCTTACCCGTTACCCCTCCATTGATCACTTCATACCAATCATCAAAGGTAACCAAGTAATCATTTTCCCTTCCAGCGACAGGAACCAGCTGCTCAGGATTCTGCTGGAAAATTCCTGTAGGGATCGTTTGATAATGAAATTGGGAAATGTAGGGGCCTATCAAATCTCCTTTTGTTAACCCCCTTAAAAAGGTGCTGGGAGTGACTTCACCATTCAGTTTGGGACCTCTGAAATCAGACATACTGTTTAACTCTTTCACTGCAAGAGCGACTGTAGGGTCTCTTTCGAATCCATTAAATGGTGTATCCCTGACGAATACTGACCAATATAGCTCAACCATCTCCCCAGCAATTTCAGCTGAATCGAATTCAGGGGCAGGTCGAATTGTATTTATCCATCCATCATTGGCAGCTAGAGAGAAGGGTAGCCCTCCTTGCGGATTTTTTAGTTTTCTAATTCCCTCTCCAATTAATATGTTCTCAAATGTTTCGGGATTATTACTCTCGATAGCTTTTTTTAGGGATTCATAAGATTTTTTGTTAATAAATCCTGTTGAGTCATGTTTGAGTCCCTTACCGTAGCATCCACGTAGATCCCCAAATTTTTGTTCATCTTCATTGACTGTTTGCCGCGGGATTTTTTTGTCACCGCAGAAGTTCATTACCTTTGACTTAACTTCATGGGTTTCTTTGTGCCTTTCCATACGTTTTTGGTGAAGGGTTTTTTGTTCCTCAGCGGTACATGTGACTATGGAAACAACAACAAAAAATGGCAGAAATTTTCTAAACATGACTGACTCTTTGTTCTTTATTTATGTTTTTTATACCGAGTTAACTCTAATAATCGGCTTTAACAAAGCCGAAAAATAAATTTTGAATCCCGATTGGTGTAAAAAATTTTTATATGATTTTTTGGAATATAT
>JBCDHL010000210.1:0-4822 GCA_038750095.1 Chlamydiota bacterium | reverse complement strand
TGTTGAATTGAGCAAGTTTGTGAACCGTATATGCAATGTCTGGTCGAGTTCTTGTCGAAAGATATGTTAGCATTCCGATCGCATTTCTGTATGGATATTTTTCATCATATTTTTCGGACTTTTGAAGTTTTGTTCCAAGAGTCATTGGTGTTGAAACACCATTACAGTTTTCCATATTGAAAGTTTTTAATATGTTTTTAATATAACTTTCTTGAGAGAGGTAAATAGCATTTTCCTTAATCGAGACATCAATGCCAAGAATTGTTTTAGGATAACCTAAGTCCTTTATTTCGAACTCGTTTTTAATCAAATCTTTATAAATCGATAATGACTCAGTTGTTTTTGCAATAAGTATCATGTCATCTACGTAAACTCCTAAATGGACCTGATCTTTGTGATGATGATACATACACGGTTGGGCGCAATTACGCGTAAAACCTAATGTTATAAGAAAATCATGTAATCTATGATTCCAACATCTAGGAGCTTGTTTCAAGCCGTATAAACTTTTCTTAAGTTTCCATACTTTATTTCCGGCAGCGAACCCAGGGGGTTGGCGACAGTATATTTCTTCATCTAGTTCTCCATATAAGAAGGCCGTTTTCACATCGAGTTGTAGCATACTATAATCATTTACAAAAGCGTATACTAATAAAATTCGTAAGGATTCGACATCGATCACAGGACTATATGTCTCAAAATAATCGATTCCTCCTTTTTGTCGAAACCCTTTTGCGACCAATCTGGCTTTATACAAGCCTCCAGGTTTGATGGTAAATACCCATCTTAGATCCAGAAGAGTATGTTCTGTGTAGGGTCTGTCAACTTCTTGATAGACATTGTGTCCCTTGATTGAGTTCAATTCTTTTTCGATAGCTTCCATCCATTTTGGATGTCTTTTAGCTTTCTCTATGTCAAGATCAATTTCGTGAGGTATCGCTTCTTCATGAAGGAGATTCACATGATTCAACGACTGTAAAGAGTCTGTTGCTAGTTGTTTTTCTTGAAGGTTTGGAACTTCGGTTTCTTTTCCTTCATCATCACTTTTAGCAGTTTCTTCCTGAAACGGAGAGTTTTGGTTTTGCTCATCACTGCAATTATTTTTCCTGGATAAATTTGGAATTGGTACAATTTGATCAAGATCAGTAGTATTTTCAAAGAACCAACTTTGGAGATTGTCTTGGATTCCTTCTTTATCCTTATGAACGTCTTTATATAAAATATCTTCGAGGATTTTAACTGAACTAGAAAGAATAACACATTTCTCTTCAGGTACGTAAATCCGATACTGACCTATTACGTCTGTATATCCAAGTAAGTATCCTCGTTTATTATTTGGATCCAATTTTGTCCTTTTCTCCTTTGGAATATGAAAATATACCATTGATCCAAATTTTCGTAAGTATTTGACATTTGGTTTTTCTAGCTTGAATGCTTCATGAGGAGTTTTGTCTACAGGTTTCCGAGTAGGACTGAAGTTCAAAACTCGTGCCACATTCAAAATGGCTTCACCCCATAATGATTTAGGAAAGCCAGACTCATTCAAAATACATTTTGTCTTTTCCATGAGAGTTCTATTGTATCTTTCAGCCAAACCATTTTGTTCAGGCGTATAGGGTATGACAGTTGTATGTTGAATTCCTAGCTCTTTTAATCGGTCTTGAAAGGCATATGCCAGGTATTCTCCACCATTATCGGTATGCAATTTCTTTACTACCAGAACTTTCTTGATATGTGTTCCAACTTTTCTTTCACTTTCTCTCAAGAAAACCTCGAATGTTTGTGCAACTTCTGATTTGTGTCGTAACAAATAAATCCACAGGTAATTCGAATAAACATCGATAAATACGAGGACGTATTTCCTATTTCCGCCCATAGTTGACGGGAATATTGGACCCATAATATCCGAGCATATTTCATCTAAGGGTCCATTTGGAATTGTTCGTCTTCTTTTAAAAGATTTTCGAGGAAATTTGTTTTCTATACAAACAAGACAGTCCATTAGACTTGCCACGGAAAAGTCATCCATGCCCTCTACCATCTTTTGTACATTCAATAGGTCATTTTTATTCAAGTGATTAAATCTTGCATGCCAAAGCTTTGGTGAAGATTTATTGATAGTAAAAACACAAGAATAAGCAGATTCACTCTTTTTAGTGTTATTATCGAAGCATTTGAAGTAGACAAGATTGTTCTTGTTCCAAAGGGTGGTCTCAAAGTAGTCTTTGCTAACTATGACTCTACTTTTCTTGAAAAGAATTTCAAACCCTGAAAGTCGTAGTTTTTCGACCGAAAGTATTCCATAAGGCGCTGATTCCATGTAGAGTACATTTTTGATCTTTGCCTGGAAATATCCTTCCTTACCGTGCAAGTCTGTCGTAATTTCTCCCTTTTTGGTTACTTCGACTTTTCCTCCGATAGTTTCGATGATGATTGGAGGCGATATATCCTCAAGTTTGGTAAATGCCAAAACATAAGGACATACGTGTTCAGTTGAACCGCTATCAAGTATAAAACAAGATGTTGGTTTTTCATCATCATCACACGTGTTCAAGAGTGAATTGATCGTTACCTCTTTCTTTTCTTTTTCCCGATTTTTGTTGTGCCAACATTGTTCCGCACTATGGTATTTCTTTTTGCACACAGTGCATTGTAAATGAGCTCTACACTTATCCCATGTATGCCCTTTCTTTTTGCAGATATCACAGTACAATCCTTTCCAGGTTTGTTGAGCTGCCTTCTGCCTCCTTTTAGGAGATGGCTGACTGGCAGCCATGATTTGTCGTTTCTCCGTGTTGTTTTTCTTCGCCAGGTTGATGTAGTAGAATGATGTGATTCTTCTTCTGATGTCATTAGTATTCAAGGAACCATTTTTCAATTCATGTTGTAATTGCGTTACCAGCAAGCTGTACTCCGTTGGCAGTGAGCATAAAATCACTAAATGCAGGTGATCTTCTGGTATTCCCATGTTCATTTCCTTGAGATCTCCGGCTGCGTTGATAATTTTCATCACATATGGAGTTGGATTTTCTGAAGCGATAATTGTTGTTCGGTAAAGATTTTCCATAAGCTCCTGTTTGATGGCAATGTCAAAGCGTCCATACGAGTCCTTGATAATGTTGATCATCTCCTTTGCAGATTTTGCCGATAAGACCGAAGGCTTCATAATTGATTGTATTCCTTCGCTGATAATGTGCCTTGTAATTCTGTCTCCTTTGATTTCAGAACTGTTGTCTGGCTGCGGCTCCTCATCCAAGAAATGCTCAAGTCCATGTAAACGCAGTAGATTGTTGAGCTCCTTGTACCACGAAGTAAACTTGCGCTCGTCGACCAGTTTGGGCGCTGCAGCTGATAATTTGAATGTGTCGTAGAACTTACTTGGTTCTGCTAGTCCCATCTCCGTCTCATTTCTTGTGTTGGATCTATCTCTTCGGCCTCGTCTTGGCGCCATATCTTGATCACTGTCGCTGTCGTGATCTGGGCCCATAACCTGTTGGAGAGTATTGGGGTACTGGTTCAGAAAGCTTTTGTTCTTTCTGATTCTCTGATGACTGAGTTAGATTGTCAAGATGAAGGAGCACAAGATTGAGGATGAAAATTTTAGGTAAAGGCATTACTATTCCACGTTTGCATTCTATTCTAGTAGGAACGTCATCATATTCTTCTAAGACTGACGTTTGCCTATCTCTTTACCAATCAGCTATAGTTCTAAAGAGACTCTTCCATATTTTGGAGTCTATAATAGCTATAGCAACCTCATCTTAGTGACTCTACGTCATCTATTCTACGCTGACGTTTGGCAATGACGCATGAATCTATATCTATAACATGTGTGCAATGCTTCTATTGGTAAGCTAAAGACATGTCTTTTCATATTTCTGCGAACGTCATTGCTTCTATCAACGTCTATATTCCCATTCAACTATGGAAAGCTGTTGCTTGATTTCGTGAAGAAGGGTATCTAAACCGTTATTGTAACTCAGAATTTTCCTCAACGGGAGCCCCGACACGGCGTTCCTGAGCACGGACCGCGTCGTCACGGCCGACGGTCAGCCCCTTCGCATCGGCGACGGCAGCCCCACGCACACCAACACGATCACGTCCTTCTCGATGGGCTTCAGCTACGACGTCCTTCCCTACATGACCGTCGGCTTCTCCTACAGCACGCTGGCCTTCTACCCCGACAGCGACGGCGGCCTCGAGAACTTCTTCTACAACGAGAACAGTCAGTTCTCGCTCAGCCTCCAGTTCCGCCCGTCGGCCCTGGCGAACCAGCTTCGCAGCGCGCGCGCTGAGGCCGCGGAAGCGGAGGCTGCAGGCGCGACGGCTGCGCTCAACGCGCTTCCAGCCGTCTTCTAGGCATCGCCGACGGCGTGCCGGGGCGCTCTTCGAGCGCGAGCTACAAGTCTGGGATCGAGACAGCATTGGCTTGAGCAAGTGCTGCCGAGCAAGGATGAATGAGCGGGTCAGTCGCGACTGGCTCCCTTTTGATTCCCACGGTTCGCCGTTCGCGCTCCGCTCATCCATCGACGGCTCCTGGGTCCGGAGGACCCATCCAGCCTGCTTTGAACCACTGCGAACCCAAGCGTAGTCGACCCCACACGTTCCGCGCCCTCATGACGTGACCAAAGCAGGCTTGCAAAATGGGGCCGTCGCGGCGGAACCTGCGCTCGATGGACACGGCATTCCTTGGGAAGACGGGCGTTCGAGTTTCCACGCTCGCCTTTGGCACGATGAGTTTTGGCGGCGACGCGGACGAAGCCACCTCCGCTGACCTGTACGCGGCGTGCCGGGATGCCGGGATCAACCACTTCGACACCGC
>JBCDHL010000209.1:0-4825 GCA_038750095.1 Chlamydiota bacterium | reverse complement strand
AATGCCCCCTGTCAAGAAGCTGAACATGCTTGTGCGGTGGATATTACCCGAGCTTCCAGATCTACAGGAAGTATTTTAAAGCCTTTTCTCTATGCCGAAATGTTGGACGCAGGAGAAATCCTTCCGGCAAGTTTAGTTCCGGATGTTCCGTCCTATTTTGGTGGCTTTTCTCCCACTAATTTCAATCGAAGCTATGAAGGGGCCATCCCTGCTCACAAGGCACTGGCGCGCTCTCTCAATGTGCCCATTGTAATATAGCTCGCGGCAGAAGCTAATGTTAAGACGATGAGATCAATTGCGATTTTTGCTGTGAAGCGATTTCGACGCTCAATACCAAAAAATGCGAACTCCTTCAATAATTTAAAAATAATGATTAAGCTTCCAAATAGAGTGTATCCTATCGTACTCGTCATAAATGTTTTTTTATAAGCGACATTCCAATAAATAAAATAGTACTTTGTTTAAAGGATTTCATATTAATCTCTAATTATGGATGTGAAATAATAACAATAAATAAAATGAAAAATCAATTGAGTTTTATCAGTTTAAAAGGTATTTTTATACTGAATGAAATTGGAAATCACGCTTGATAGTTAGAGATTTTTACTTCTGACGAAGTGTGGAGATCGCAGGTTACGAAGATCGAACACAAAGATCAGAGGCAAAAAGAATGACTATCAAGCGTAATTTCCAATTTCATTCAGTATAATCCAAACAGTTATACCGATCGTGATGTGAAGATTTTTAATAGAGCTTTAGCTCGACTTTGTACATTAATATATGAAAGATAATAGGGTGAATTGATGGAAAATATTGTATTTTTGGTGCTTTTGTTTATACTTGTTTATTTGCACCTTTACCTCAAGCTATCTGGTCGTATCCGACAATGCGAGCAGGCTATAAAGCAGTTAAAAACGGCTAAAAAGAATGAAAGTCCGCAACACGATCGAAAAGTCTCAGCACAAAAGGCCTCTGAGCCACCAGTTCAAACGCCGTCTACCCCAGAAACACCTCATAAATCAACAAAAGCTGAGGTAGCTGTCAAACCTTCACAAAAAGTCGTGAAACAGCACCCTTTGCCCAAAAAGAAGGAACCTCCAAGGAAGCCCTTCAAAATTCCAAACATCATTAAAGAAAACTGGATGGGTGTCTTTGGGTCGGTCGCCTTGGTCATTGGAGCTGTCTTCTACGGGCTCACAGCTGAAATCATGCAACATGCCGAAGTTAGAGTGGGTATCATGATGGCTATTTCCTTCCTATTTTTGGGAGTAAGTCAAAAATTGAAAAAGAACACAGATTGGATATCTCTTTGCGGTTGGTTAAAATCAATTGCAGGAGCTGTGATCCTGTTTGCTACCCTAGGAGCTAGTGGTATTGAAGGACTTCAATTTATTTATAATCCTCTTTACGCCTTATGCTTCTTGTGTTTCGGGATTTCGATTAACATCTTATTAGCGATGACGACGCCTTCTCAGGGGATTGCTTCACTCCATGTGATTTTGAGTATCATAGCCTTTTGTATTGCCCCACAGGCGCTTATTTTACTTCCAATAGGTGCTATTGTAGCTGCTGTCGGTTTGATGGTCTCCTATCGGTCGAAATGGGATTTACATCTGCTACTAATAATCACAGCTTTTGCTGTTCAAAATACCATTTGGACACTCTCACTAGATACTCAGCTTCTTTCATGGATGCATTATTTGGCAATTGGATGTTCTTTAGTTGTGAGCTTAATTGCAGCATGCGTTCATTACAGCAAAAAATATCAATCTCCAAAATTGGAAATATTACCACTTATTGCTCACATCACGAATTGGGGACTGTTGACCTGGAATATTTACCTTCACGCACAATTTTTTAAATGGACCCCTCTCGTTCTGGGAGTTGTTGCGGTTGCTGGATTTATTCTGGCACGGGTCGCTAAGAAAAAGGAAATTTACTGGCTTTATAATACAGATACCCTGCTTTCTCAGTTCCTAGCGATGGCAGCTATTGCCTCGATGAGTAGTTTTTCGGTAAAACCTATTGATCTAGGATTGATGATTCTTGTTGAAACTCTCGCATTCAATTTTATCTGTCAGCTTCAGAAAGACGAGTTCCTATTAAGGGTCGGGTATTTCGTACAATACATCTGTTACTTTGTAATCGCTAATTTTACTTTAGAAGCTCTCTTGGTGACACCGACCGCAGATCAATTTTCAATTTATTTGCGAATAGGTGCTGTTGTCGTTCTTAGTTGGGGCTACCATATCATTGGATCACTCAAGAACTTCTTAACGGATGATTTCCGATTCGTATTATTTGGAGAGAAAGATCACAAGGAGCCAGTCTCGATCATGAGCCTCTATGGCACCATGTTCTTTATGGGGGGGTATTTCTATGGATTCAATTCCTTAGTTGTTCAAGCCATCACCTTATCGGTTATTGCGCTGATTGCATTTTGGCGGAAGTTTAAAGAGGATTCCACTTGGAATATTACTTTCATTATCGTTTTAGCCTTAGTGCATTTTATGAACTGGAGTCATCTTGTTGTTTTGCTCGAAGAGACATCAATACCTTCCATATTATCTAGGGTAGATTTCCTAGGTTTGCTTTTCCTTGACTCTCTGTTGATATTTGGAAATTTCTTACAACTCAAGTTATTGAAAAGAAATATTCATCATCTTGTGATTTATGCAATAGGTATGCAGGTTGGATTGCTCACATACGTATTTACAAAAGAAGTGAGTGCTCTGATTCCAGGATTGGCTTTCTTAGGATTCTCAGTATTTGCTCTTGAAATGGGGCGTACGGTTCCTGGCTTTTTCAAGTACAACGATGATGTGAAAAGGAAAATCAGAGAAGGTATGACCCATATTGGGTTGGCATTTTTAATAGCCTTCATCAGTCGATTTGTGACTATACACCTCCAAATCGATCCGATTTGGCATGGAATATCTTTGAGATGGATAACAGAGGTTCTAGGACTGTTGGCCATCATCTATTGGATGGTTTTTTATCCACGAGAAGAAACTGCTTCTAAATTCACCAAATTTTGTGGTCATCGACTGGTTGAGTGCTGCCTCGCATTCATTACGCTCTGCGTTGCAACTGAAGTGCCTGAGGTATGGAGGCCTTTTGTTTGGGTGACTATGGCAATTGGACTGTTAATAGGAAGTTTAAATGAGAAATGGCCTAAACGGCTTTCTGTCTACTCTTGGATCTATTTGATTGCTTCAATTGTTCATGTAGCTTTTGTGACGAGCACCTTAACAATGCCAAGTCTGTTCCTCATAGAACAACAAAACATTCCCGCATTTATGGCGATTGTTTTACAGCTTGTATTCGCTTACATTGCGCATCGATTCGGTGAGGATTTAATGCAAAAGGTAGATAACTCCCAATCGAAGGGAATAGTAACGTTTATCTCGACTATTTACCGCCAACCAAACTTGACTGTTCTTCTGCCTGTATTCTTAGGTGTTGCCCTTCTATTTGCATTTAATTTTGAAAAAACGATCTTAACTCTCCTTTGGGTTGGTTTGACGTGTGTGTACCTAGCTGTTGGTCTTTTGGTCAAATCTAAAAGAAGCATCCAAATAGCAATGGCCGCGCTTATTTTCTGTGGTGCTCGATTGATCATTTTTGATTTGGTTCAGAGTGATCTCGCAACACGAGCTTTGGTTTTTCTTGGCGTTGGAAGCTTAATGCTTGGTATTAGTGTCTTGTACAAAAAATACAAGCATAGGATCGAAATTCATGAAAGCGTTTAGAATAATTTTCTTTTTAACCCTGGTTTGTGGAGTTGCTGCAGTTTCATTGATCTTTATCAAAGAGAAACCTCAGCCGCCATTCTCTCGATCATTGGCACCATTTTTTCAGGAGCTTGGAAAACCACTCAAGTCGGCAGATAGAGTGGTCAGTCGGATGTTTCCGATTGATGAGATTGATGAAAAAACGCTCGGAAATGAAATTAAATTGAGGTTGGCAGAATCCTCGAAACCAAAGACACCTGAAGAAGAGGCAACGGTTAGATACCTCAATTCTTTAATTACTTTTCTAAGTAATGAGAGACGTAGATCCTTTGAATATCAGGTCTTCCTTGTCGATGGCCCTCCCAATGCATTTGCAATGCCTGGTGGCGCACTTTGCGTCACAAATGGACTGATGGGTGTCCTAGACAATGAAGCCGAGCTTGTGGCAATTCTCGGTCATGAAATCGCTCATGTTGAAAGGGGACATTTGTTTGATGCTGCAAGAGGGGAAATGCTTCGACGTAAGATCAGTGAGACTTCCGTTGTGACCTATGCATCCGATGTCATACACATGATTGTCGGATTGAGTTTTAGTAAGACTCAGGAAGATGAAGCTGATGAGTATGGTTTTCGAATGCTGTTGAAGAAGGGATATGACCCTTTTGCGATGAGCACGTCATTCGAGAAGCTTATTCAGGGAACAGTGCAAAAACAAGGGGCTACAAATCCTTTCGAGGACTTTTTTACCTCTCATCCTTACACGGAGCTTCGTATAGAAAAGTTCCGTTCACGAGCTAAGTTGTGGAAGCAGAATTATCCAAACGAAAAGAGATACCTTGGCAAAAAGAACTTTGAAGATCGGGTAACAGTCTTTGAGTCAGAGTTTTCTGATGAGTTATACCGATCGTGATGCAAAAAGGTGCATTTCAGGGTAGCAATAAGATACACGAATCTATACAGCTGACGAAGGTTTTACATAACCGAATAGGTGGCGTTTTAGCGCTTTGGTGTAAGGGAAGAGATTGCTTTTTTTGCTATAATATGGAGGATGTGCCAATGTTTAGGACCTGATCCGCTTATTCCGTCTTTTT
>JBCDHL010000208.1:0-4835 GCA_038750095.1 Chlamydiota bacterium | reverse complement strand
TTAATAAGGAAAAATAAATCAGAAGAGTGTAACCTATGTTAGTGAATCAAGTGTTACCTATGTCAGCGTTCGTACAAATTTTTTACCTCTTCTCCGCGCCCCCGTTTCTCCGTTTCTCCGCGTTGAAATTTTTAAAAATACTATTTCACGGGAGCAGCTGCACTCAAGGTTAAGCTCTTGTTTTTTAATGATAAATACATTATAACAGAATATCTTTACTATTAACTAAAACTAAAGAGATGTAATGTATAAGTTTTTGCTAAGTTTTCTGTTCGTTTTTACAAGTCTGAGCTCCATTGAGCCTATTACTCCACGTGAGACGTTTTTTGGTGATTTTGAGAAGTCGCAAGTTCAAATCAATCCAGACGGAACAAAAATTAGCTACCTTGCGTCTGTTGACGGGATACTGAATGTTTGGATTGGCGATATTGACAAAGACAATGCAAAGCCTGTTACTTCAATTAAAAACCGGAATCCAAGCAATTATTTTTGGTCAGCAAATGGTGATTATATTCTCTATCTTCTCGATTCTGGTGGAGATGAAAATGAGCACATTTTTGCTCTTGACTTGTCAACTATGGATACAAAAGATTTAACTCCTGTAGAAGGGAGTAAGTCAGCTGTCATTAAGGTTAGTGAAAAAAAGCCTTATCAAATTCTCGTTATGTGTAATGAAAGGGATCGATCTGTCTTTGATGTTTATGAAATTGACATCAATAGTGGTAAGAAGAGATTGATTTATAAGAATAATGAAAAGTATTACAACTTTATTGCTGATGATGATCTAGTGATCCGGGGAGCAGAAAAAGATCAAAAAAATGGGCTGGCTCTTTATAGCAAAGAAAATGATTTAGAACCATTTGTACTCCTTAAGTCTTACGATTTCGAAAGAATGTACGAAGCACATTTACTGTGGGTATCTGAGGATGGTCATGACCTCTACTTTCAAGATGGAGCTGATAAACAATACCTTGCTTTGAAAAAGTATCATTTTCCTGAAAAGAAAGTAGAAGAGGTTTTTTATGACAACACTGCCGATTATTTCAGTACAGTGTGTGACCCTAAAACACGAAAACCTCGTCTTATCTTCAGCTACGGTTTGAACCGAAATGAGCATTATTGTTCTCCTGAGTTTCAAAAAACCTGGGAGGCAGCTAAGAATTTAGTGAATGGAGAACCAATTTTTAACATAATAGGCGGAAAACATCATCCCTACTCTATTTTGAGTACAAAGTCAGACAAAATAGCTATTCATTACTATCTTTTCAATGAGCAAACTCTGGAGGGAAAATTTCTTTTTTCAGGTAACTCAAAACTTGATAAGACGGAATTAGCAGAGACTGAGACAATAAGTATCGTAGCACGTGATGGACTTACACTTCCCACTTACCTAACACGTCCTAAGAATTTAAAAGGAAAGGGGCCTATGGTTCTATTGGTCCATGGTGGTCCATGGTGTCGCGATTTTTTTGAGTACCAACCCTACCGCCAATGGCTTGCTGATCGTGGATATTCTGTGCTTTGTGTAAATTTTCGCGGTTCGAAGGGGTTTGGAAGATCTCATCTGAATGCTGGTGATAGAGAGTGGTCTAAGAAGATGCATGATGATTTAATCGATGCAGTCAACTGGGCGATAGAAAATGAGATTGCTGATCCTAAAAAAATTGCTATTATGGGTGGTAGTTATGGCGGATATGCTACACTAGTGGGATTAACCTTTACTCCTGAAGTTTTTGCGGCTGGTGTTGACATAGTGGGGCCTTCGCATGTCAAGACGCTGATGGATACATGCCCACCCTACTGGGAACATAAACGCACTTTTTTGAATACAAGAGTCGCCCCACTTGATGATGAAGCATTCATGGACAGTATTTCTCCACTAAATTACGTCCATAAAATTAAACGTCCCTTACTCATTTTACAAGGAAGGAATGACCCTCGGGTTAAAGAATCTGAAAGTACACAAATTGTTAACGCAATGCTCGAAAAAAATATTCCTGTTTCTTACGTTGTTTTTCCCGATGAGGGACATGGTTTTCGTATGGAGAAAAATCGGATAGCTAGTATCGCTATCATCGAGCAGTTTTTAGCAAAACACTTAGGTGGTGCGCATCAACCTATTGGTGAAACTGTAGAAAAATCTAGTGCGGAGCTTTTGCACCGATAGTGATTATATACCGATCGTGATTCAAAAATGACCCGTGCTGAAATTGTATTTTTGCTGACAGAACCATAATCATTGTGATACATTGACCGAGAAGATGTCAACGTACAGCAGGAAATTGGGGAATGAGTGAACTAACCAGTGATAGGATTCAGTATTACACACAAATTGCTGTAGAAGCTTCAAGGCAGGGTAGTGAAATTCTCCTGGATCACTGGGGGAAGCTTAAGCAAATTAAGGAGAAAAGTACTGCCGGTGACCTTGTTACTGAAGCAGATCAACTTTCCGAAGAATGTGTGTTAAAATTCTTAAGAAAAGAGTGTCCTGACCATACCATCATATCCGAAGAATCGGGATTACACAATGTGGAGGGTTCTGACTTCACATGGGCTGTTGACCCATTGGATGGAACAACCAATTATGCGCATCAGATACCCATTTTTGCAGTGTCTATTGCTCTGATATATAGAGGAAATCCAGTGGTAGGAGTCGTCTATAACCCATTTGTTGATGAGCTCTTTGTTGCAGGGAAAGATCAAGGAGCTTTTCTAAATGGGCAAAAGCTTTCTGTATCCAATGTTGACACAATGGGTAAAAGCATATTAGCGACAGGTTTCGCTTATGATCGTCGTGATACCCCCGACAATAATTACGCGGAATTTTGTTACCTCACCAGTCAGACCCAAGGGGTTCGTAGAATGGGGTCCGCAGCTCTCGACCTTGCATATGTCGCATCTGGTCGATTTGATGGTTTTTGGGAGAGGGGGTTAAACGTCTGGGATATTGCTGCAGGAACTGTACTTGTCAGGGAAGCAGGTGGTGTTGTCTCTTCTTATGAAAACGGTCCTTTGGAGCTAAAGTCTGGAAGGATATTAGCTACCAACGGTTTAATTCATGTCGAAACAAGCAAGACCTTACAAAAAGTACACGACAACATACCGCCTATTCTTTTCAGCTAGAGCTATACCGACCGTCTTTATAGCTGTTCCAAAGTTTGTTGTTTTCGGCTGTGCTTCCAGTAAAGGTGAAGCATTGTTAGAATGGATAAAGTCGTTACCACAGAAATCGACATGCAGACGATAAGGGATAGCGTAGTATCTGCTCCTAACATTACTCCACTGGCTAAAAAGGCGAGAGAACTTCCTATAATCACCGGAATAGAATAAACCAGTTGTGTTTTGACGTGGTCCATGTGGTCACACATTGCACTAGTTGTCGCCATAATCGTTGTTTCTGAAATCAGAGAGATATGGTCTCCGCAAACCGCACCCGATAATATGGCACCAAAGACGGGAAACACGATTGGTAGCTGCTCAATTTGAGCAGGAGCTGTGACGTTCATCATCGCCATCACCATTGGTAATGCAATGGGGAGCAAAATTGCTGTTGTAGCCCAAGAACTTCCAAGAGCTAGGGAAATTAGGGCTGCATTCCAAAACAGAATCAGGGGAATGAGCATAACAGGAATTGAACCCGCAAAAAGAGAGGCTAGCCACTCACCTGTTTTAAGGTGTTCACGAAGTAGCTCACCCATCGTCCATGAGAGTACAAGGATGGCTGCTACGGGAAACATCAGGCGAACTCCCTCATAACCCACGCGGAGAATCTCGTAAAAAGTAAAGCGTCCCTTAATAAGGAAGTAAGTGATGGTGATCGATAATGTCGTCATCCCTGAAGAAAATAAAACGAGAGAGATGGGGGCATTTTGTAAGGCCTCAACCATTGAGTTTGTTCCTCCAAAGAGAGTACTCTCACCTAGATAGAGCAAAAATACTAACGTGGAGATCATCAATGTCCCAGTTGGAACAAGAAAGTCGATAATGGATGCAGAATGGGAGGTTGAAGAGTTTTTCTCAGTATGGTGATCTCCTGTGGGCTTGCCTCCAGCTAAGTTACCGGTTTGTTCGGCAATCTCTTCATGGTCATTCATTATACTGAATGACAAGCGTAGGCGCACAATAAACCAGACCGAAATAATTAGAGATATGGAGTAGAAAATATAGGGGAGAATGCTTAAATAAACTGAGTATGGGTTTGCTACAAGTAAAGTTCCTGACTGAAGGGTTCGATGAACACCATTTTCTGTTAAAAAGCCAATGATCGCAGCTGCCCAACTGGAAATTGGTGTGATCATTGAGAGTGGTGCAGCCATTGAATCTGTTAAAAAAGCTAATTTGACACGAGGAATACGAAAACGATCTGTTAAGGGACGCATGACCGACCCAACAGTCAAGCTGCTTAAATAGTCATCAATGGATAAACAGTGAGACAAGATAATCGTGCTTGTCTCTGCTGAACGCTTACTCTTTATTGAAGCTTCCACAAAGTCAACAAATGCATTAGCAGCATGTGATTGTCGAATGATTTCAATAATCACACCCAAACTCAAAACAAAGGTTACAATGAAAAAATTACTTGCTTGGCCAAATGTTGCAGTTGAAAACGCTTGCTGTATGGCGGTATTTTCCCAGATTCCTTGGAAGACCAAAAAACCTGTTCCTATTGGATCTCCTCCAGTAGCTATTAATGCTGCCAGAGCAACTCCAGTAAAAAGAGAGAAACAAATACGTTTTGTCACAAAACCAAGAATGAAAACGACGATCGGGGGAACTATAGATATCCAAGACATAATGTAATCCTTTTAATGTACTCTCTCTTGCAGATTATACCG
>JBCDHL010000207.1:0-4851 GCA_038750095.1 Chlamydiota bacterium | reverse complement strand
GTAATGAATAAATATCTTTCTAGTGATATCTGAAGCCATAAATGAGAATGAGATCTTTTTAAAGATGGCGAAATATTAGGTAATGTGCGACAGTTTAGCGGTAGGAGATTGCTTTTTTACATAAGCCAAATCTTCTACTTGTTTGGGTATATAAATACAATTCAAAAGTAATCTAGAACGGTATAAGAGAATACTTCTGATCATGAAGAGCGTCTGATTTTTGCTAGTGGTAAGTTTGTTGGAGAAGGATTTAATAATCCACGACTGGATACTTTATTTCTGACCATGCCTGTATCGTGGTAGGGGACGATTGAGTAGTATATCGGACGTCTACATCGGCTTCATGATCATAAAAAAGAAGTACAGGTTTATGATTCTGCAGATTTAAATGTCTCTGTTTTAGAGAGGATGTTTAGTAGGCGTTGCAAGGGGTATGAAGCTGTTGGGTATAACATACTCATACCCGCAATTGCTGTACCAGGGTGGCCTATCGAGGTGTCATTGCCTGTGGATCTACTATGGAAGAAGGATTATGCAGCAAGCGTAAAGCGGCTTGTGTTTGATGGAGTCGATGTACATTTAGCGGATCTTTTTGTGCGGGCTAGTATATTGATACCTACTGAAGCTAATGGTGTAGAAAGAGCACGTAGTCATGTAGAGGCTGAAGGTTAGAATCATTAGAGAAAACCAAAGGAAGATTTTCTCTAAATGCTCTTCTCTCTATACCTGTTGGCCTATCAAGTAGAATGGAAGTAGATTTTCTTTATCAAGGTGCTCGCCTAGCCGTGGAAATTGATGGGTCGCAGCATTTGGGAGACCCAGATGCATATAGGCGAGATCGGCGAAAAGATGCGTTACTCCAAAGGAATGGTTATCTTGTTTTAAGATTTCTTGCTGAAGATGTGACAAAAAATCTTGATAGTGTTCTCGATTCGATACTTCAAGTTCTTCCGTAATTTTTTTGTAAAAAGCTGAATATAAGCGAGTATTGATAGGATTGCGTTGCTTTTATTTTCCGGTTTCCCTAACCTTTCGCATAAACTAAGGATTGAAATTATGTTTCGAATGTTTATGCTTCTGTTAATGCTTTTCATAAAAAGCTCACTTTACTCTGGCTATGATGATGGAATCAGTGTCTATTACTATAATGGCATACCTGGATGTGGTTGCTTTACACATTGTACATGTATGAGCAGCTGTGCAAGTAGCATGGCTGGTACAAATTTTCACCCACAATGCTTGGAAGATAAGCTTTGGCATGAATTTATGTACAAACTGTTATCGGCGAATAAATCCGGACCCTACATTCCATCTAGTGAGTTCTTAATTCGTAGTTGGGTATCTTCTCATAATCCGTGTGGCTTTGTTTGTTTATTAAGTGAGTATTTAACTGTTGCTGAAACTTTTGGAAGCTTTATTGAGCAAGCCAGAGCTGAATCCATCAATTGGTATAAGGATTTATATAACAGTCCGAAAGAAAAAAAAGTATTGGAAATCAAAATCAATATGATCAATGAGCGGGCGAGAAATGCGTTTCAAATTTTGTCATCTATTCCCGCAACTATAACTCCAATGTACAAGGAAGTACTAGAGAAGTGTTGTCATCAGAGCAGTGACAATATGGCTTATAAATATAATATGGGTCTGATTTATTTGCTTGAGGGAAATGTTGAAAATTCATTGGAGAGCATCGCGTCATTTATTGAATACTCTAAGAAAAATGGCAAAGAGTCACTGTTGAATTCAGAAATTTTTCAGAATGAGGGAGAGGCCTTTCTTGAAGTTGGACTATATCATCAAGCTATTGAGTCATTAAATAAAGCCATTTCAAAAGATCCAAAAACCAAGAGGCATATTTTCAACGTGCCTCAGCCTATTTTGAAATAGGTGATTTTGAAAAGTCTCTTGAGGATTACCTACATTCGAAAAAGTCTGAAAATTTCGCTCCTAATC
Organism: Chlamydiota bacterium; assembly: GCA_038750095.1. Classification (GTDB taxonomy): domain Bacteria; phylum Chlamydiota; class Chlamydiia; order Chlamydiales; family Criblamydiaceae; genus JAJFMC01. The sequence goes on along the minus strand of JBCDHL010000207.1, from coordinate 2,898 downwards.
ATTTAGCTTCAAATGAATTTGTTGATGCGTTTTCTCAAGCAGTGGTCGATGGTGCATATGATGCAGCTTGCGATTTTGTTCCATCACTATGCAGCTCTGCTTATGGTTTGGGGAAAAGTTTATGGGCGTTTGGAGAACACCCGATAGATTCTGTTCACCATCTTGCTGGTGCCGGATATGAAATGATAGAGCATGTAGTAGATTATTTGAAGTCTGTCGATAAAGAGAAGCTTCATCATTACGCAGAAGAACTTGTCAAACTATATGACAAATTTGATCAGCTAAGTGAACATGAAAAGGGAGAACTTATTGGCTATACTATCGGAAAGTATGGAGTAGATATTTTTGCCGGATCTGCTGCAATTAAAGGAGTTTCTGCATACAGAAAGCTAAAGGAAGCAAATCGAATATGTAATTTCCAGTCGATGGCATCATCTGCAGCTAGTAAGGAAATTGTTACTTCAAGTGCTTTGAAGAAAAATTTAAATAGATGTAAATTTTTCGAAAATAGTAAAATACACTGGGGGCGTCAAAATAAGCATATTCCCGGTACAAACAACTATGATATATCAAAGAATAAGAGCATTTGGACTCATCCTAATACAGAGGTCCTTCTAAAAAAATTTTCGGGAACAGGAGTACCTAAACATGGAGAAGTTGGAAAGCCGGGCTATAAAGAACTTGTAGATTTTAAGGAAAAAGTAGGGGTTTGGAAAAATTTGGATGGAAACTCTCTTTCAACTACCAAAGGGACAATTCATTATAGTAGTGAAGGAGCCCACATTGTTCCTGCACATCCTGATGCAAAAGTATGGTGAAAAATATGAATGAAATACCTAATCCAGAAAAACTTTCTGACCTTATCTTATACACCAACAGAGCATGTTTAGGTCAGATTAGACCTAATATGAGGAAAATTTCCATACAGTATATTACTGAGGAAAATAAAGTAGTCCTGTACGTATTTTGTGACAAACCTTTTTCACAAGAAGAATTGGATTATGATGTTGCAGGCACGATATTAACAGAAATTATTAGTGATTTTCCACAAAAACTCAAGTGGGAGCAAGAGGTCCAGATCATACCTTACCCTAAAAAGCTTCCTGAAAATGGGGTTTGTGTTTATCAAAGGTACGAACCCGAGTTAGATTAGTGTAGTGAGGAACATTAAATTGTAGCCTAATGTTGATCGATTTAAAGAAATATATTAACGTTAATGCACACTTTTTTGTCTTAAAAATCTAGATTAACGAATGGTTCGCGCGGAATCTTTTGTTGTTGACTGTTTTCTATGCTGGCCGTTATGAAATTGAATAGATTCACTGATCAAGTGACTAACTGTATCATACTGATAATCAAATGTTTTCCAAGAAGGGGTAATGGATTCTAGTAAGCATGAAGAGTTTATCCGCCGAGCTATAGAACTAAGTAGAAAAGCCTCCATAGAGGAAAAGAGTGGAGGTGTCTTCGGGGCTGTCATTGTCAAAGATGGGGTCATCATAAGCGAAGGATATAATCAGGTCATTAAACACCACGATCCGACGTGGCACGCGGAAATTCACGCGATTAGAGAAGCTTGTAAGGCTCTTGGAACACCTCATTTAGAGGGCTGTGATATGTATACAAGTGCAGAGTGCCGCCTCATGTGCCTATCTGCAGCTTACTGGGCTCATATCCGTCATATCTAGTATGCCTCAACGACTAAAGATGCGTTAGAGTACGGTGGTTTTGCGGATATCAATATCCTTGAGGAACTTAGAAAAGAGCCACAAGAACGCAGTATTCAATTCACTGAACTTTGTCGGTTGAAAGCTGTAGAGGTATGGAAAGAATTTTCTAATCTACCTGATAGAGCAAAATACTAGGTTTGGTCTATGACTCTTTCTGTTGATGACGAAGTGATATTTACGATCAGTGTATCTCCACAAAAGGGATGTGAGGATACATTCCTCGATTGGAAGAAGCGTTTAAATACGTTAATTACTTCGTTTTCAGGATTTATTAGCATAGAATTTTCGATCTCACCAAAAAAGAGTGAAGAGTGGGTTATTACACAGAGGTTTCAAGATAAGAATTCATTACAAATTTGGCAAGGATCGAATGAACATAAGCTGTTGATGAATGATCTTCATCAAATTGCTGAGAGAGATGAGATAAAACGGATTTTGTCGAAAACTGATGAGGCCGAAAGTGGTGTAACTGAGGTGATTGTTACACGTATTAACCCTGGAAAAGAGGTTGAATTCAGAGAATGGATGGCAAGTATCCACCAGGTAGAAGCAAAATTTCCAGGTTTCAGAGGAGCCTATGTACAATCTCTTCGTGATGGACAATGTAACAATTGGATTACGCTATTACAGTTTGACACAAATGAAAATCTTGAGAGATGGCTTTCTTCTGAAGAGCGTAAAAATGTGCTCAAGAAATCAGAGTTCCTTGTAGATTCTTTAGACCAGCATAGAATTATTTCTCCGTATGCAGGGTGGTTTTCTAGGTTATCAGATTCCGGAAAGGCTCCACCAGACTCGAAACAGGCGATGGTTGTTCTTTTGGTTCTTTTTCCTATTGTAACTTTGGAAATCCAGTTTTTAACACCTTATATCAGCGGTCTTGGTCTTTCTTTGTCGACATTTATTGGGAATACTATCAGTGTTGCCATTCTTACTTGGTTGATGATGCCTACTGCTATTAAAGGTCTAGGGAGGTGGCTTTCGCCTAATGGGCAATTTATTCCTTTGAAAAATTGGCTAGGAACATTTCTCGTATTTGCAATCTATGCCTTCGAAGTCGTTTTATTTCGGGTATTCCAATCGTGATTAAAAATTTGGAATTACGATTGGTATAATGTCCAAAAATTACTATGTATTATTGAGGAAGTGTTTTTTTTGTAAAGAAATT
>JBCDHL010000206.1:0-4853 GCA_038750095.1 Chlamydiota bacterium | reverse complement strand
CTATCGTTTCCTACTTTCTAGAGATGATGTGACAATTAACTCTAACCCATCAGTCGTTGCCATTAACCAAACGACTGCAGAAATCAATATTTTGGAACAGATTTCTGTGAACACGGGAACGCTACTTGTCGATACGACGGGGGGGAGCGATCCCGAATAACCAATTTGTTCGTGAAGAGTATGGAATTACGATCAAGATGACACCCACAATCCATATGAGAGATGAGAGCGATGAAGAATGGTCATTTGACGATCAAAATTTCATTACTTTGGAAACTGACATAACTTTTGATACAATCAAGCCTTCGGAAGTAAGCCGTCCTGACGTTACAAGAAGACACGTTGTGAATGAAGTTCGAATTGCCGATGGACAAACAGTCATTATCGGTGGCTTGAGGCGTAAAGAATCCAAAGATTTTAAGGAGCAAATTCCTTTTCTTGGTGAATTACCCGGTATTGGCAAACTTTTTAGCGATACCAGAAGTGAAGACAGCAGCCGAGAGATGTTTATTTTTATCACACCGACAATTATTTCCGACCCATCCGAAGACATGATTCGTATCAGGTCACAGCAGATGTGTCGTCGTCCAGGCGATATTCCCGCCTTTTTAGCGCGTTTAGATCGTGCGCGTGAGTGTGAGAAAAAACGGCTATTTGAGGGATACCTCGATATGATTCTTGGTAGAGAGCCAAGTGCCATCTATTACCCTCCAGGAGAGTATGATGGAAGATGCAGGTAATGAAAAGGGCGAAAATCCAAAAGAGCAGCAACCTGAAATAAAAGCTGGCATGTTTTCCGGTGATGACATTAATGAGTCGTTGGCCAAGCAATTTGGAATGGAAATCTGCACGGATCTTTCGGTTTATCAACTGACTCGGCAACTTTATGAAAACGTTCCCTACTCTTTCGCGAAAACAAATGTTGTCATTCCATTAGCAATTGAGGAAAACAGTGTGACAGTTGCCGTCGCAGACCCAATTAGTTTGGAACCTCTTGAAGAGATGCGCATGATGCTTGGTAAGGAAATCAAGGCGGTCTATTGTCCTAGGGATATCATCTTAACCACTCTAAACGAAGTTTACAATCAAGAAGAGGGCGCCGCTTCACAAATGCTTGCTGACCTCAAGGATAAGCGTGAAGAGGGAAAAGGTGAAGGGGATGTAGAGGTTTACGACCTCCTTGACCGCAGGCGTGACCAGGCGACTATCGTTAAACTCATTAATGTTATCCTAACGGAGGCTATTCAGCAGGGAGCTTCTGACATCCACTTTGACCCTACAGAAGATGGCCTTAAAGTTCGCTACCGGATTGATGGTGTTTTACAGCTTAGACACTCTCCTGCCGCAGAGTACCAGCAGCAGTTGATCACACGAATCAAAGTCATGTCTAAGATGGATATTGCAGAACATCGACTCCCTCAAGATGGGCGTATCAAGCTTAAAATGGGGCCACGAGAAATTGATTTTCGTGTTAGTACCGTTCCTGTTGTTAATGGAGAACGTATTGTCTTACGTATCCTTGATAAGGGAAATGTGATACTCGGCATGGACAAAATGGGTATGTTACCCGCTGTTTATGAAGAACTCGAAAAGCTGATCAAACTTCCAGAAGGCATTATTTTAGTAACTGGACCCACGGGTAGTGGTAAAACAACTACTCTGTATAGTGCCATTGGTCAAGTGGTTAGTGATGAGGTCAATATCATGACCATTGAAGACCCGGTTGAATATAACTTAAAAGGGATCGCACAAATCGGTGTGAGGCCAAAAATCAATTTAACGTTTGCAGCTGGGTTAAGACATATTTTACGTCAAGATCCCGATGTCGTGATGATTGGAGAAATCCGCGATGTCGAAACTGCAGAAATTGCGATCCAGGCATCTCTTACGGGGCACTTGGTGTTAAGTACTCTTCATACAAATGATGCTCCTTCTGCAATCACCCGCCTGGTTGATATGGGAATTGAGCCATTTCTTCTCTCCTCCACAATCGTAGGAATTATGGCTCAACGTCTTGTACGAAGAATATGTCCAAGCTGTAAAGAGGCCTACGAAACTGATGAGATGGAGATCAAGAAACTTGGAATTCAACCAAGAGATTTAAAACAGGGCAAATTATATAGAGGAATGGGTTGTAGAGAATGTTTTGACTCAGGATACAGAGGTCGTCATGGGGTCTATGAATTGATGCTCATCGACAATGCTCTTCAAAAGCAAATTGTGACAAGTCCCGATGCAATCGAATTAAGAAAAATAGCTCTGAATTCAGGAATGATTTCACTACTCAAACATGGTGCTGAGCTTGTCAAACAAGGTATCACTACAGTTTCTGAAGTCCTAAGGGTTACCCGTGGTTTAGAGGTAGGAGAGTAGTTTATGCCTCTCTACAATTATCAAGCAATTGAGTCATCAGGAAAAAAAGCCACTGGAATTATCGAAGGGAGTGATGAACAAGACGTAAAAAATAAACTTCGCCAGCAGGGAGTGATGGTCATCGCTCTTGAAGAAAAGAAGCGATTTTCTTCGAGACAAAATGTTCGTGGGGAAAATCTTCTTGCGTTTACTGTGCAACTATCACAGCTGATAAGCGCAGGCGTCCCTTTATATGACAGTCTCATGGCCATTGAAGAACAATATCGTGGCGAAAAATACCACCGAATCATCCTAAGCTTATGTGAGCAAATTAAATCTGGAGTTCCGCTTTCTGAAGCAATGTCTCAATATCCCGACAGCTTCGATAAATTATATTGCTCCATGGTAAAAGCGGGAGAACAAGTCGGAGCGCTCGATCTCGTTCTTGAAAGACTCGTTGAATTTCTGCAGAAAAGAATCAAGATAAAGAAACAGATCACCACAGCAATGATCTATCCCGCGGTATTGGGTACGTTTTCGCTTCTTATTATTGCATTGCTTTTAGGCTTTGTTGTTCCTGCTATCGAGGGTATTTTTGCAGAAAGGGAGCTCAATGATTTTACAGAAATCGTATTGGGAGTGAGTCATGTCCTCAGAGACTACTGGTGGATCTACCTTCCCCTTCTCAGTGGTTTATTTGGATTTGTCATCTACAAGTTGAGAACATTACAGGGAAAACTATGGCTTCAAAGAAACCTTATTCGTATTCCGCTTATCCGCAATCTCATCATTCAAACATCTATCTCAAGGTTTTGCCGTACAATGGGGACTTTGCAGTCTGGCGGACTGACAATGATCGACTCAATGCAGATCGCAAGAGAAGTGATGGGAAATGTCGTTTTGGAAGAAGAGGTCAAAAAGGCAGAAGAGAAAATTGTACAGGGAAGCTCTCTCAGTGTGGAGCTAAGTAAGTCAAAATGGATTCCTAAACTCGTTTCTCGAATGTTATCTGTCGGTGAAGATACGGGAAATACTGAGAAAATTTTCCAGCGTATTGCTGATATGTATGAAGATGAATTAGAAAAAGCTTTAGATAAAGTCATGGCTCTGACGCAACCCGTTATTCTGGTCATTATGGGGACCATTATTGGTACGGTGATGCTAGCCATATTATTACCATTAACAGACGTAAGTTCTTTTTCTTTTTAGAACAAGGAGTATCATTATGGATCTTGAAAAACCAAAAAAGCCGATTGTGAAAAAAAGGTTTGTGACACTTATCGAGATGATGATTGTCATGTTCCTTATCGCATTGATTACTGGCGTTATCGCTTATAATTACAGAGGAAGTTTAGAAGAAGGAAAAGCCTTTAAAACAAAAGCAGGCATGGAAAAAATTGAAATGATCCTCAATTTACGTGTCGCTGAAAATCCTGATTTGCTGGATAACATAGAACAGCAGTGGGAGGAGGTTATTAAAAGTGATCCTCTAGTGAAAGACCCAAATTCCCTTATAAAAGATGGATGGGGAAAACCTTACGATGTGAGGATGGAAAATAACGTTATCAAAGTGCGGTCCCAGAAATACAACGAATATAAAAGATCGGGATCTTAGGTGACAATCCGACTGATTAGGAAACCGGCGATAACGCTTTTAGAACTTCTCATCGTTATCGCCATCATTGCCACAGTTTCTGGATTCATTGCTATCAATGTCACAAAGGCTGTTCGCCAACAACGATTTCGCAGTGAGGTGAGCCGCGTTGTTGATGAAATGCGACTGGCTCAAGATCTTATGTTGATTTTAGGAGTCGGGGCAACCCTTAAATTTGAGGTGAGAAGAGGAGGAGATGGTATTGATTATTGGCTTGAGACATCTCTGCCTCTTCCTAAGCATTGGGAAGCGATGATCCACAAAGAGAGTCCAGCTCTGAAAGCAATTCAGGTGATTCAGTTTCAGGATTCCAGTGAAGAGGGGAAACTTGAAATCAAATTCCTATCACCAGAAACAGGCATGAGCAAGGGACTTTTACGTCTATCTACCAACGAGCGTGATGATGATTTGGGTGCCTTTACCTCGTACATTTGCTTGCCGGGATACCCATCACCTATCGAGTATAAAATAGGGGGTATTGAAGGTGCATTTTGTGAACAGAAGGAAAATGAGGAGTTTATGAAAACTCTATCGAGACATATCTATGAACAAATTAATGATCTCCAAGCAAATACTACGGAAAATGAAACTCCAAAAAACGAAGAGAAAGAATCTAACGCTGATTGAAGTGTTAATTGCTTTTTCGATTGTTGTTATGAGTATCTTCCCTTTGCTATACCCCCATGTATTTATTTTTCGTCAGCAGAGTGTCTATACTCAGAAAATCGAAATGAATCATGCTGTCAATTTAATGTTTGGAGAAATCTATCGACGCCTTTATCTACAGGAAATACCTTTGAATGATGTTTTAGGAGAGCGAGAGTTTCAGATAGATGAAAGTTTTCTG
>JBCDHL010000205.1:0-4857 GCA_038750095.1 Chlamydiota bacterium | reverse complement strand
GGTCGTTCGCTCGGAAAAACAAATCCGCTTAATGATGATGATTTAAAGGAGTTTTTGGAGTTGCAATCAACTTTTAAGGAATCGGAAAAGTCTTGGTTTTTGGATATTAAGGATGTTGACTCAGAATCGTTTGATTTGTCGGTAAAGAATCCTAATGCACCAGAGGAAGAGCCGTTACGGGAACCGGAAGAGATTTTAAAGGAGATTGCAGAACTAGATAAGGAAAGTGCAAAAATTTTAGCGGTGATCGGGGATATGTTGTCATGAATTGGGAATTAAAAAAATTGGGAGATGTTTGTAAAACCAGCGCAGGTGGAACTCCTCTAAAACTACATAAAGAATATTATGAAAATGGTGAGACTCCTTGGCTATTAAGTGGCGAAGTTTGTCAGAGAGAAATCACTGAAAGTAAAAAATTTATATCTAAACAGGGCTTAGAAAATTCTTCTGCAAAATTATTTCCTGTTAACACAGTTTTAATTGCGATGTATGGTGCAACAGCAGCACAATGCGGAATTTTAAAGTTTGAATCAACCACAAATCAGGCTGTCTGTGGAATCCTTCCAAACAAAACCTTTTTACCTGAGTTCATATACTATGTCTTTTTATCAAAAATTCAGGAGCTAATTGCACAGGCGACAGGAAATGCACAGCCTAATATTTCTCAGAAAAAGATAAAAGATACAAAGATTCCTGTTCCGCCACTGGAAGAGCAAAAACGACTTGTGGAGATATTGGATGAGAGTTTTGCTCAAATAGAAAAAGTGGAGGCGATCGCCCGCCAGAGCCTCACCAACGTCTGTGAACTCTTCGACAGTTATTTAGAGAAAGTTCTGAGAGAACATAGAGCAATATCACAAGATAAAACTTTAAAAGAGGTTTCTATAGAATTTGGAAGAGGAAAGTCTAAGCATCGTCCTAGAGGAGATAAAAGGCTTTATGGAGGTGAATATCCGTTAATTCAAACTGGCGATATTGCAGATGCAGAGCATTACCTTACTAATTACTCGCAAACGTATAATGACTTGGGATTATCTCAAAGTAAGTTATGGAAAAAAGGAACTGTTTGTATAGCAATTGTTGGTGCAAACGTAGCAGAGACTGCAATTCTTAACTTTGATGCTTGTTTTCCAGATAGTGTAATAGGAGTTGCTGTTGATCCTAGTAAAGCCAATAATCGTTACCTAGAGTATTTACTGCAATCTTTTAAGTCTGAATTAAAAGAAAAAGGTAAAGGAACAGCTAGAGATAATATCAATATGAGAACATTTAAAAATCAATTTTTTCCTTTTCCAGATGTGAAAAATCAAGCAGAAATAGCAGATAATTTAGAGCATTTAACTAGAGAGACGCAAAAACTAGAAATTATTTATCAACGTAAAATCAAGGCTCTTGAAGAGCTAAAACAATCAATATTACAGAAAGCCTTTACCAAACAACTCACTCAGTAAATTTGCACAATGATTACTCTGGAAACCTTGACCAACTGGCTGAATGAGCCAACAGAAAACGAACACCTCGAATTCAAAGAAGCCAAGAACCAGTACGATACAACCAAGCTTCTAAAATATTGCGTAGCGATCACAAATGAAAAAGGCGGGTATTTAGTCTTTGGTGTAACTGATAAAAAACCAAGGAAAATCGTCGGTTCTCAAGCCTTCTCTACCCCAGAAGCTCAAAACAAAATCAAAAAACAAATCCTCGAAAAACTCCGCATTCGAATCGAACTAACCGAGCTAAACCACCCAGAAGGCAGAGTCTTAATTTTCGATATTCCCAGCAGACCTACCGGACAAGCGATCAACCTCGACGGAGCCTATTGGATGAGGTCAGGCGAAGAACTTGTACCCATGACCCCAGATCGACTAAAAGCGATTTTCGACGAGGATCAACAGGACTGGTTTACCCAATCCGCCAGCGAAAAACAGACCCTAGACCAAATCATCAACTTACTCGATACCCAAACCTACTTTGCACTAAAGAATTTACCCTATCCAACCGATTGGAATGCTATCTTAGATCGCCTTGCTAATGACAAGTTAATCATTAAACAAGGAAAAAACTGGAATATCACTAATCTCGGCGCGATCTTATTTGCTAAAAACTTAGAAGAATTTCCCCTGTACCTGTCCAGAAAAGCTCCCCGCTTTATCACCTACGAAGGCTCAGGAAAGCTCATTACTAAAAATGAAATTACTAACAGAAAAGGCTATGCTGCAGGCTTTGAAGACCTCATTGATTTTGTCTATAATTCCGCGCCTCAAAACCAATTTATCGAGAAAGTCATTAGGGAAGAAACTAAAATGTTTCCCAAGCAAGCTATACGGGAGCTAATTGCTAATGCCCTCATCCATCAAGACTTTCAAATGACAGGTGCATCCGTCATGATCGAAATGTACGATGACAGAGTAGAAATCTCTAATCCCGGACTCCCTCCCATTGAAGTCAAAAGATTTATCGATGAATACCGTTCCCGTAACGAACAACTAGCCGACCTAATGCGACGTTTAGGTATCTGCGAAGAAAAAGGCAGTGGTATAGATAAAGTGATTGTCGCCTCAGAAACTTATCAGCTTCCCGCCCCAGATTTTCGGGAGAGTACAAACCGCACCACAGCGATACTTTACGCCCATCAAGACTTCGCAAACATGACTAGAACAGATCGGATCAGAGCCTGTTACCAGCACTGCTGTTTGCAGTATGTTAGCAACGAAACAATGTCTAATCAGACCCTAAAAGAGCGATTCCGGTTAGGAAAGACCAAGACAGCAACGGTTTCCCATGTAATTGGAGCAACTAAAGACGCAGGATTGATCAAGCAATATACTTCCGAACCAGCATCCACTCGTTATGCTCGATATTTGCCTTATTGGGCATAGTCAAAAGTGTTTTAATGCAAAATCATCTAAGACGATCAAGATCGCTAGAATCCTTATCAATCAATCAAAAAAGTGTTTTAACGCAAATTCGCTTCATGGCTTAACCTAGCAGATTGGCTAAAATGTACAAAACAGACAAACTGTAGATTGTCATGCAGAGCTATACCCTTACCGAAGTCCGCAACCAACATGGCAAAGTCTTTGACCGCGCCAAACTTGAACCTGTTCTAATCACCAAACAAAAACGCCCTAGCCACGTCATTCTGTCTGCTGAGGCTTACCAAAAACTAATCGACCATATCCAAACCCTTGAAGGGAAAACCTCCCCAGCAGAACCCTACGATACCCCTGATGCAGAAATTATCGAAGGCGTTGTCGAAGGAATGCGTCAAGCCCTAGCAGGTGACGTTATCCCCTTAGAACAAATGTGGGAGGGCATTGATGTCGATTAACAAAAATCCCATTGATGTTGATTTATCATCTCGCTTTAAAAAAGACCTTAAAACCCTAGCCAAACGTTACCGCTCCATTCGCAAAGACCTACAGCCCCTCATCACAGAATTACAGGCTGGCAAGACCCCCGGCGCTCAAATTCAGGGATTGAACTATCCAGTATTCAAAGTCCGTCTGAAAAATAGCGACATCAAAAAAGGCAAAAGTGGTGGTTATCGAGTCATCTACTACCTCCGCACCCAAACAGGAATAACCCTAATCACCATCTACTCTAAATCTGACCAAAGCGATGAAAGCAAAGCCGTAATCGAGGAAATTATTCACCGATTAGAAAGTTAAACCATGAACGAAGCCGAAACTAGAGCCGAACTAATTGACCCCGCTCTCAAAGCAGCAGGCTGGGGAGAAATTCTAGAGAGTCGTATCCGAAGAGAAATGATCGCCCCCGGTCGATTAATCGGTTCCGGTCAATGTACTCCCTCCACATTTTGTGATTACGTCTTGGTTTATCGAAATCAAAAACTCGCTGCCCTCGAAGCAAAGAAGCGCGATTTACACCCCACTGAAGGACTAGGACAGGCTAAAGATTACGCAGACCGATTACAAACCCCCTTTGCCCTCTGCACCAATGGCGACAAAATCTACCAAGTCGATATGCGAACTGGGGAAGAAAAATATATCGACCGTTATCCTACCCCCGATGAACTGTGGGAACTGGCTTACCCCACCGAGAATATTTGGCGTAACCGATTTGCAGCGATTCCTTTTGAAGATAAAGGCGGTTCATGGGAACCCCGCTACTACCAACACAATGCCATCGAAGCTGTTCTCGAAGCTATCAGCCAAGGCAAAACCCGGATGCTGCTAACTCTTGCCACCGGAACCGGAAAAACCTTTATCGCCTTCCAACTCGCATGGAAACTATTCCAGAGCAAATGGAACCTGAGCGGAGAACCCACCCATCGACCGCGCATCCTATTCCTCGCAGATCGCAATATTTTGGCCGATCAAGCTTTTAATGATTTTGGTGCTTTCAAAGAAGATAGCCTGACCCGCATTGAACCCAAGGAAATCAAAAAACAAGGCAAAGTCCCGAAAAATGCCAATCTGTTTTTTACGATCTTTCAAACCTTCATGACGGAGAAGGGCGATGAGGGCACAGCCAATTTCTATGATTATGCTCCCGACTTTTTCGACTTCATTGTGATCGACGAATGCCACGGGGGCGGCGCAAATGACGAAAGTAGCTGGCGTAAAATCCTTGAATACTTTTCCCCTGCCGTGCAACTGGGTTTAACCGCTACCCCCAAACGAGACGTAAATGGCGATACCTATCAATATTTCGGTGAACCCCTCTACACCTATTCCCTCAAAGAAGGCATTAACGACGGCTACCTAACCCCCTTCAAAGTTGTTCAATTCACCACCGACCTCGATGAGTACCTCTACAACCCTGATGATGTGATTGAAGGGAATATCGATACCGATAAGGTTTATGAGGAAAAAGACTTTAACCGCACTATCG
>JBCDHL010000204.1:0-4862 GCA_038750095.1 Chlamydiota bacterium | reverse complement strand
GATCAAGGTAAGATTGGATAAGAATTTAGGTTTTAGGTTGGTGGTTTTATATAGAATAATTTTTGCCAATATGCTAATTGTAACTTATTGAGTAGGCTCCGTTATAAGCTTACTACTTTTAGTAGTATGGATTGCAACAACATAGAGTTATTGCTTGGTGTCCTTATAGAACGTTGAGCTTTGCTGAGTTTTTAAGTAGAAAAACCTAAAAACAGAAAAATTTGATGAGCAAGATCAAAAAAATTTCAATAGGAAGTGGCCTCCACTGGGTGGAGATACCTGATGCAGACCTTCGTATTCAATGTGGTGTTCCTGCTGAAAGCGTTAAACTCTTGACTCAAAATAATTTAATTCAACGTGCAGATATTGATGGCTTCTTTTCAGAAACGGGACCAAACGTCTTATTACTTTCAGAAATTCCAGTACAAAATGGAGAGTTTTCAAATTTAACTGAATTTTCCATCCTTCAAATGCTCTACCGACAAGGAAAACTCATACCAGGACATCCCAACAGTCAAACGGATAGGCCTCTTGTCATCGGAACACCTAACGAAGTTGAGAACCAAAAAAAATACCTCTATCGAGGAAATTATGGGCTTGATTCTAGAAAGGAAATTACTGATTGTGGCATTTCAAATGATCTCACTGATGAAATGATGCAACTGAAGTTGAAGTTTGCTTTCGGTAAAATTCTTGAAGCGGAAAAACTTATCGACACAGTCACCCTCATTGACACGGTTACAATAGGCCAAGTTGACACTGTTACATTAGGCCAAGAGAAAAGGGAAATTAAAAACGGCGTTTTTATTAAACGATTGAACGTTAATATTTTTGAAATCGAATACGAAGGTGAGCAGGTTGTTGTCGATTTGAATCTAAAAAAGGGAGAGAGATATCAAGTTTCTTATCAATTAGATAATTATGAGACCCCAATGCACCATTTTACCATCTTGAATTCAGGAGAGGGTGATGGTTGGAATGTTGACTTACCTTGTATGGCAAGCGTGATCATTTTCAAGGGAAAAGTATATATCATTGACGCCGGTCCTTCCCTGATTTACAATCTTAAAGCTCTTGGTATCAGCACATCTGATATTGAGGGGGTATTCCATACACACGCGCATGATGATCATTTTGCTTCGCTGATGCAACTCATGCGCTCAGATAAGAAAATCAAGTATTTCGCAACCCCCTTGGTCACTTCATCTGTTGTAAAAAAAGTGTCCGGCCTTCTTAATGTGAGCGAAGAAAAATTTTATGACTGGTTTGAAGTCAACGAATTGGAGTTTGATAAGTGGCATTCTATTGACGGCTTAGAGGTGAAACCCTTGTTTTCACCCCATCCTGTCGAGACAAATATATTCTACTTCCGTACACTTTTTGAAGGCACCTATAAAAGTTATGCCCATCTAGGAGATATCATTTCATTTGAGAATCTCGAAAAAATGGTTAGAAAATCTGAGGGTGAATCCGGAATATCAAGGAAACTTTTTGAGAAAATCAAAAATGACTATTTGCAATTCGCAAACTATAAAAAAATTGATGCCGGGAGTGGAATGATTCATGGTGAAACAACAGATTTCATCGATGATCCTTCAGAAAAAATCGCCATATCGCACCTCTCTAGGAAAATGTCCCAGGAAGAAAAGAAAGTTGGCACTCAAAGAAAGTTTGGTTCATTAGAAGTATTGATCGAGGGTGACAAACAACAGTATTCGCGAGAAAAAGCGATTAGCTATCTTATCCAACACTTCCCCGAACTTTCAGATGATGACCTAAATCTTTTGGCTCAGGGTAGTTGTCATACTTTTGAGCCCGGAACCACATTTATACACGAAGGTGAAAAACCAAACTTTATCTATCTTACACTGAGTGGCATTACATTAAAGAAATGTACAATAAGTGCCAATATAAACGAATTATATGCCGGAGCTTGTATCGGTGAAGCGAGTGTTATTCAAAATGCCCCATCGCCTTATTCGTTTGAAACAGTGACCTATGTAAATACCATTAAGATTCCTTCAGAAAAATATCTAGAAATTTTGAAAAAGTACCAGCTAACCGAGTCTCTATTGAATAGAAGTAGATTCCATATCTCACTCCAGAACCTGTTATTTTCGGACAGTAGCCTATCATCTTCAACACTCGATAAGCTTTTCAATACTACAACCCTCCGCAATCTGAAAGAAAATGAACAATTAAGCGAACATGATTACGAAATGCTAAATTTTGTTCAGAAAGGGAAAGTGGAATTGATTAGTAACGGCAGTTCAAGAGAAACTATTGGCAGAGGTGGTATTATTTGGTTAGATAAGAGTGTAAGTCATAGAAAATCAGAAATCAAAATCATTGCAAAAGAAGACACCGATCTCTTCCAAGTACAAGAGCAATTCATGAGCTCTATTCCCCTTGTAAACTGGGAACTGGAATTAAAGGGAAAGATCCCCCTATTCCTCAATAAAACCTGATTATTTGCTCCTTTCGATTCACGATCGGTATTCACTTAGTTTAACAAATGCCTATACTTTACTTTCAAGACTTTAACAACACCGTGAGCTTTCCAAGATTCATAAGCCTGTACCATTTTTTGAGCATACACTTTTGCTATTTTATGTTTTTCATTTTCGACTAATAGCGTAAGGGTTCGTTGATAGCAAAGCGCTATAAATTCCAAAAATCCAAGATCTTTTGTTACACGAATCGCTTCTTCGTACAAATTCCAAGATTTCTCAAACTGACCGAGAATGCGTGCATATTCAGCTTCCATAAAGAGATCGCAAAACTCGAAATTCTCAGGGCACCATTTCACCCAATCTTTGACTGTCTTATGGAGCTTTCTAAGCCTTAATCTTGCTTTAAACTTTCCCACTGGTGACAAATCAGTATATTGCGACGTTTCAACGAGAAAAACAAACAAATGAGAATAAAGGCTATCCAAGGGCTGGTTTGCCCTTTTAATCATCGATATTCTACTCAACAAAATATCTTTTTCTTTAACAACCAATGAACTATCACCATAATGAAGGGCAACACGAAGCTTATTAATCATGAGCTTGTTTATTCCAATGGAATAATGCATTTTCTCCATAAGTTTCAATTCAGCATCTTCATCGAAGTCCTCAGTTTTCCAACTATTTGGCGTTACATCTCCACATAAATTTTTGTAAAATTGCTGATAGGTTTTCGACTGGACATAACACCTAGGACTTATTCCAGAAATAAAATCAGCTATTTTTGGCATTTCACTCTTTCCCTTTTCGCAAGTAATCGTCTGATCAAACAGTAAAATATTGAGATAGCTAATTCCTGAAAACTCGAGGTTACCAACCTCCATACTGTGGAGTGCCGAACGCTGAAAAAGTTTTGTGAGTTGTTTCCATGGTTGATGCCAACCGAAGTGAAGGGAGTTCATCATCAACTGAATATTTGAAGTGACTTCGTTATTTTCGAACTCGTTCAGAAGCTTCATCACCTTTCTCCCCAATTCATGGGCAAAGTGATTTCTAGGCCACATCACGCAATAGAGAGCGTAACCTTTGTATGCAATTAAAATGCTAAGATCTTTGAACAGCATAAGAAAACTGTTACACATAACATAAGCAAAACGTAGAACATTTCCCTGATAAAAGCATTCTTCTCCAATTCCCTCAGCCAGTCGATAAATGAGTAATTGATGATCGTCAGTTTGCGGTAACTTGGAAAAGTTTTTCTTCGTTCGTTTAATCGTCAATTTAAAACGAATAATATTATAGAGAACTTGAATAATATTTGGATTATTTCCAATACTACCATAATTGAGTAACTTAAGACCTTCAGCAAAAAGCGGAATATTCCCTTGCATCCTCCCTTGAGCCCTTTGGAGATACCCTTTTGCTGCTAAAATAGCTGCTTTATCATAGTTGTTATTCACACGGTTCAGTAGGTCCTCACTAACTATTTCCGATTCATCGTAGCGGAATGCCATAAAAGAACTTTTGATGAAGGAAAGGTGAATATTAAACATAAACGGATAGTTTTCATCCCAATATTTGGGATCAACAATACTTTTGGCCATTTTGTCATACAAGAAAGCTGTCTCATAAGCCACCGAGTTTAACGCCAATTTTCCTGACTCATGATTTAACTTACAGATTAAAAGTTTTTCCGATTCATCCACAACATACATAACTCCTTTATTATATTGATCCGCAATAGACATCAGACGGTTAGGAGTCATTTTATCCTTGTATGATTGATACCAATTACGAGCCAATTGCAAGTGTATTTTCTTAGTTTCTTCAGGAGTTTTTTTTCTATAAGAGCTATGTTGGATTTTATCATGTTGAAAATGGTATTCCCTGTTAAAAAGAGAATCTTCTTTGACAAATTTAACCCACTCGTCTTTCAGGTTTGATGGGATAATTAATCCATCTTGGATCGCAGGCTTCAGAGAATCCAAAATAAAGTCGACAGATACCTCTTGTGCTAGCTTCAATTCTTCAAGGTTAAAAGTGCTACCTATGCAAGCTGCAAGATGGAGTATTTCCATACTCTCTTTAGGAAGCTTTGCGAGACGTCGATTCACAAAATCGAGTACATTTTCACTCGCGACCATTTCTACAATTCTATTTTCGTCCCACACCCATTTTTTTTGTTGTGGCGAAAAAACAAGTTCTCCATCACGATAAAGCTCCTCCAATAACATGAATAGAAAAAAAGGGTTTCCTTCAGTTTTTCTTTCAACAACAGCGGCTAATGACTCAATCTCACCGACCGGTAAATAGATTATATCTCTCAATATCTCGACAAGTGCTTGCCTTCCCAGTCCTTCGAGAAAAATTTCGAGATAAGGTTTGTTCTTTTGCTTCATTGTTTCTAAAAAT